>JAHXHU010000211.1 GCA_025656375.1 Candidatus Thiodiazotropha sp. (ex Ustalcina ferruginea)
TCCGGGGCCATAACAGGTTGTCGAAGATCGAGTCGATTTCGGGGACTTGGAAGTCCCGAAATCCATCATGAGATCAAAGACTCTCTTGGGCACCTTTATTGAGCACCACAACATTGTATTGACCTATTTGCGTCACACTGTTGAGTACTGAAATAATTCGCCCCTCTATGGGAATTATTCGGCACTCGTGGTTGAAAGTCGATCAGTGGCTCATCCTGTTCGGCCTTGATAAGGCGGTCACCAATGATAGCCTCTATCTCAGACGATGCAATCAGCAGCTTAGCCGGGGGGTCACCGGTTCGTTTGAGTTCGGACATGCCGACATAGAGGGCTTCATAGCCGAGGACCTCACCAGTATCAGGATCTTTGTAGGGCTTTTCAGGTCTAACCACTGCATATTGAGTAGGGAGGCCTTCTGTGATGCTACGGGCGTAGTAGCTGATACCTGCTCCACCGACAATGTGGTCATCCAGGAAATGGACGATGTAGGGTGCCTTTTCCAACGTTTCTTCATCGACCACATGGGGGCGTGTGAGGAATGGGGCAATGGCGTCGATCGGGATAGTCGGTATAGCCTGGTCGAATGGTGTTGCGCGGATACTGGGTGATAGTCTGTTTTTGCGATCCAGCCTGAGTACCGGTTGACCGTCACGATAGGTCAATACAATCTCATCACCCGGGTAGATCAGGTGTGGGTTTTCGATTTGTGGATTGACATACCAGACTTCCGGCCAAAGCCAGGCATCACGTAAAAACATCGATGAGATGTCCCACAGTGTATCTCCCTTCACCACGGTATAGCGTTCCGGGTGGGAGGGATTGAGAGCGACAGGCCCTGCCGCAAGTGTTGCAAAGGAGAGCAGCAGGCCGCTGATGACTCCGATGAGTTTGTTGTTAAGATATGACATGACTATTCCCTTGGGTACGAAGCGGAAATTCTTCGGCTTGGCGCGAGATCAATGCCGGAGGTTGTCCCTCGTGAAATGACCGGTTCTTTTCTCGATTTTGACGACACTACACTAGTTTCCAGTATGATCATAATGTTAGCGCAATTTCTTGCATTTGTACTATAGATTTTGGAAAAACAGATGGCGATTCTAGAGATACTCCATTTTCCCGATCCTCGACTGCGCAACAAGGCTAAGCCAGTGGCGCTGGTCGACGACTCTATACGTCGGCTGATTGACGATATGCTTGAGACAATGTATCAAGCGCCGGGTATTGGGCTTGCTGCAACCCAGGTTAATGAGGCCAAGCGGGTGGTTGTTATAGACCTTTCCGAAGAGAAAGATCAGCCGCTTTGTCTGATCAATCCGGAGATCCTGGAAAAGGATGGTGAAGAGCAGATGGAAGAGGGATGTCTCTCTGTACCGGGTGTCTATGAGACGGTGAAACGAGCCAACCACATTCGTCTGAGGACGCTCGGCCGGGATGGGATCCCCTTTGAGATGGAAGCTGACGATCTGCTGGCTGTCTGCATTCAGCATGAACTGGATCACCTGGAAGGTAAATTATTCGTGGACTATCTCTCCAGCCTGAAGCGTCAGCGCATCCGCAAGAAGCTTGAGAAAGAGAGCCGTCAGCAAGATGCACCGCAAGCGAGCGCTCACCAAGTTATCTGATTGTCTTGTGGAGTCCTGCCTTGGTCCAATCTTCATCCGTCACTGCGTGTTTGTCTGAGACTCCGTTCCCAAACCGGTCAACTACCTGTCATGACAGCTCCTGGATAATATGTAATGTCAGAACCCCTGAAGATCATCTTTGCCGGTACGCCAGAATTTGCGGCAACCGCCTTCGCAGCCCTAATGACCACTCAGCACACTGTGGTGGCAGCCTACACCCAGCCGGATCGCCCAGCCGGTCGGGGCAGGAAAGTACAATTAAGCCCGGTCAAACAGTTGGCATTGGAAAAGGGTATTGAGGTACGCCAACCACAAACCCTTAAAGAGGAGGGGGCGCAACAAGCGCTCGCGGCGCTGAATGCCGATCTGATGGTGGTGGTTGCCTATGGATTATTACTGCCGCAAGTGGTGCTGGATGCGCCGAGGTTGGGTTGCATTAATATTCACGCTTCCCTGTTACCGCGCTGGCGTGGTGCGGCACCGATCCAGCGGGCCATATTAGCCGGTGACGAGGTGAGTGGCGTAACCATCATGCAGATGGAAGCGGGCCTCGATACAGGACCCATGCTGTATACACTGAAGACCCCGATTGAGGGTAACGACACGGGAGGTAGCCTGCATGATCGCTTGGCCAGTTTAGGCGCTCAGGCACTGTTGGCCTCACTGCCGGGTCTGGCTGATGGAACGCTACAGGTCGAACCCCAGGATGATAACCTGGCCAATTACGCCTCAAAACTCGATAAGCAAGAGGGGATGATTGACTGGTCGCAGTCAGCCGAGGCTATCGATCGACAGGTACGCGCCTTTAATCCCTGGCCGGTGGCTCAGTGCCGTTATGGTGACAAAGTGATGCGCATCTGGTGTAGTCAACCTCTGTCAGAAGAGCGTGTCACTGAACCAGGCCAGGTCATATTGAGTGGGAAATCAGGTATCGATGTGGCAACAGGACAAGGTGCTCTGCGTATCACAAAGCTGCAGATGCCTGGCAAGCGGGCCATGTCTGCGGCGGATTTTCTGAATGCCCACTCATTGGATGGCGTGGTGTTGAGCTAATGCCGGATGGGGCACGACACTCTGTATCGAGATCTCCACGGCTGGTTTCAGCTCGAATTATTCAGAAGGTGCTTGCCGGTCGCTCTCTTTCGGAGCTCATACCTCAATACCTCAACGGGTTAGATGATTCCCGTGATCGAGGTCTGGTACAGGCGATCAGTTATGGAGTGATGCGGACCTATCCACGGCTGCTGCATCTTCAACGCCAACTGATGGGGAAGCCACTGAAGCCCAAGGATCGGGATATCGAGGCATTGATCCTGATAGGGCTATATCAATTGCTCTATCTCCGGGTGGGCGATCACGCCGCTGTCCATGAAACTGCCGGAGCAGCGAAACAGCTCGGTAAACGCTGGGCCGTCGGTCTTGTCAATGGTGTGTTGCGCAGTTTTATTCGCCAACGCAATACACTGCTGGAAGGGCTGCAGCAAGATCCCGAAAGCCACTACGCCATGCCCAACTGGCTATTGTTAGCTTTACAATCACAATGGCCTGATAGTTGGCAGCATCATGCAGAGTCCCTCAGTAAACACCCGCCATTGAGTATTAGGGTCAATCAGCGTTTAAATTCTCGCGGGACCTATATTGAACTGTTAAAGGCCGGTGGTATTGAGGCGGTTCCAATTCCAGTGGTGGAGACAGGCATCAATCTTATTCAGGCGATGGATGTGACTTCACTGCCGGGTTTTGCAGAGGGACGATTCTCTGTACAGGATGGAGCAGCACAGTTAGCGGCTGAATTACTTGGCTTGGAAACGGGTCAACAGGTGCTTGATGCCTGTGCGGCGCCTGGGGGTAAAAGCTGTCATATATTAGAGACAGAGTCCGAAATAAGTTTGACAGCGCTGGATAGTGACTCGGATCGTTTACAGCGGGTTGCAGAAAACTTGTTACGATTACAACTCCATGCCCATTTACAGCAGGGGGATGCCGCTAATCTCCGTGGGTCTTGGACGAAACAGCAATATGATCGAATCCTGCTGGATGTGCCATGCTCCGCTACTGGGGTGATCCGACGTCACCCGGATATAAAATATCTGCGTCGAGAAACAGATATTCCCAATCTGGTGAAGCAACAAGCAGCCATCTTGGATGCAACCTGGTCGCTGTTGAAACCTGGTGGTGTGATGCTCTACGCCACCTGTTCAATTCTGCCGCAAGAGAACGAACTACAATTGGAGGATTTTATCGCCAGGCAGCGTGATGTCGTGGAAGATGTAATCGATGCGGTCTGGGGGGAACCTCGGTCGGTAGGGCGTCAGATTGCGCCCGGAGAATGGGATCTGGACGGTTTTTTCTATGCGCGCCTGGTAAAAAAACCAGCATGAACAGGGGCTCAGTCTGGTTATTGTTGCTACTGCTGTGTTCGGCAGGGGGCGAGGCTGCCAGTTTTGCTGTCAAGGATGTACAAATAACTCATACGGGTAACGACTATTTACTGAATGCCCGTATTGATTACCAGTTGAGCGATCAAGCCCATGAAGCACTCAGCAATGGTGTGCCACTGACCTTGAAGGTGCAACTGGTAGTGGAGAAGGTTTGGCGGAGTTTTTGGGAGCAGGGTCCTTTTGCGCAGACGTTGAGTTTTCAGATTCGCTACCATGCCTTGACGGAACTCTACCGTGTGGTGGATAAGCAGACTGGAGAGGAGCAAAACTTTGTCACCCAGGATGCTGCGCTATATGCATTGGGGGAGATAAACAATTTGCGTTTGGTCAGATTGACGCAACTGACAGCCGGTGAGGCCTACCAGCTTCGATTGCGAGCAGATCTCGATATTGAATCTTTACCCTTGCCGTTGCAACCGCTGGCCTATTTAGGCCAGGGTTGGAAATTGACAACAGGATGGTCCTTATGGCCCCTTCAACCTTGAGTCGATTGCGATTAGGCGGTCTCTCTGTTGGCCTGCTGCTGATTCTGTTGTTGGTGAGTCTGCACCTGATGAGCAGTGCGGTGCAAAATTCTGCAGAATTGAGCCGCTTTTTCGTCCCCTTGTTAATTTTCAACCTGGCCGGCATGTTCGTTTTGTTCGTGTTGATCACGTATAACTCGATTCGACTCATTCGCCAATATTTACGGCACAGCGCCGGTTCCCGCCTGACCCTGCGTATGGTCATGATCTTTACCCTCATTGCACTGACCCCGGTCGGGGTCGTCTACTATTACTCTTTCAGCTTCCTGCAGGGGGGGATCGACAGTTGGTTCGATGTGCAGATCGACCAAGCCATGGAGGATGCGCGAGACTTGGCTCAGGCTTCACTTTCACTCAATCAGCGAGTTTGGCTGAAATATACAGAGCAGCAATTGTTGAGTATTGCCGATACATCAGAATCCGCCCTCTCCCTGACAATAGCAAAACTACGACAGCAGTCGGGGGCATTGGAACTCTCTCTCAGTGATCTGAGTGGACAGATTATCGCCTACTCCAATGCGGTGGCGGACGAACTTGTGCCGGCCAAACCGGATGACTACATCATGCAACGCCTGCGTGAAGGAAACAGCTATGTCGGATTGGCTAGAGAGAAAGATGAACTGATGATTCGGGTGGCAGTGGCCGATCCCTTGGGACGCCCCTTAATCATACAGGGGCTCTATCCTGCATCCGAGCGTGTCAGCGCTCTATCAGAGAAGCTTGAACTGGCCTATAACCGTTATAAAGAGCTCTCTTTTCTACGCCAGTCGTTAAAACGCAACTTTTCATTGACGCTCTTTCTGGTATTGATGTTTGCTGTGCTCTCTGCCGTCTGGGCCGCCTTCTTTTCCGCCCGGCGTATGGTGGCACCAATTGCAAATATTGCGGCTGGCACCAAGGCGGTTGCAGAGGGTGATTATGATCGCCAACTGCCGGTCCCCAGGCGGGCTGACGAACTCGCATTTCTGGTCGCTTCATTCAATACCATGACCCGGCGCATCCGTCAGGCCAGGGATCAGGCTGGACAGAGTCAACGGGAGGTTGAGGGGCAGCGGGCCTATCTGGAAACAGTGTTGGCACGGTTATCATCAGGTGTGCTGACATTCGATGCGCAGCATAAAATGCGTACTGCCAATCCAGCATCGGAGAAGATACTGGGTATTGATTTGAAGCGTTTGATTGACGTGCCGGTGCAGTCCTTAGCCCTTGAATCGCCTATTCTCAGACAGTTTGTCGAAGGATTGGATATCCCGCTACGCCAGGTCGACGAGGAGTGGAGAGGTGAGTTGACCCTGTTTGGTGGCGAAGGACGAAAGGTATTGATCTGCAGGACTACGCCGTTTGCCCAACCCAACGGGCGCAAGGGTCATATAGTGTTGATTGATGATGTCACGGCACTGATCCGTGCCCAGCGGGATGCAGCCTGGGGAGAAGTCGCGAGGCGCTTGGCCCATGAAATCAAGAACCCTTTGACCCCGATACAGCTTTCGGCTGAGCGTCTGCGTCATAAGTATTTAAAGACCATGGCGGAACAGGATGCTGAGGTGCTGGATCGTGCAACCCATACAATTGTGCAACAGGTTGAAGCGATGAAGAGTATGGTCAACGACTTTTCAGAATATGCCCGTCCATCACAAATGGATGCAAAACCGCTCAAGCTGGATAAGCTGATTTGTGAGGTTGCGGATCTCTATCGTGGTAGCCGGAATGTCAAGTTCGAAATTGAATTGATGGCCGATAAAGCCAGGGTTGAGGCCGATTCATTGCGTATCCGCCAAGTTGTGCATAACTTGGTTAAGAATGCTATCGAAGCCCTTGAGGGGAGTAAAAAAGGAAAGGTATCACTCATCTCCCGGGTATTGAGCAGAGATGATCACCCCTACTACGAGATTCGTGTACAGGACAATGGTCCGGGCTTCCCTGAGGAAATGATGCAGCAGCTATTTGAACCCTATGTCACCTCCAAGACGAAGGGGACAGGACTGGGCTTGGCAATCGTGAAGAAGATTGTCGAAGAGCATGGCGGTATCATCTGGGCGGAAAACTGTAACAAAGGGGCCTGTATGGTCATGCAATTGCCGATGCTATTGGACCTCGAGGAGTGTGAAGTATGAGTCGCGCCTATATCCTGGTTGTGGATGATGAGCCGGATATCCGCAATCTGGTAAAAGAGATTCTGCAGGATGAATCCTATGAGGTGGCGATGGCCGAAGATGGCAAGTCGGCACGTCAAGCACTGCGTGATCGAAAACCTGAGCTGATTCTGCTCGATATCTGGATGCCTGATGTGGATGGTATCACCCTGCTTAAGGAGTGGGGTGAAGATGAAGGCCTACCCTGTCCGGTGATCATGATGTCGGGGCATGGAACGGTGGAGACCGCTGTTGAAGCGACACGACTGGGTGCCTACGACTTCCTGGAGAAGCCCCTCTCCCTCGCCAAATTGCTATTGACTGTCGATCGAGCCCTTGAGGCTGAACAGCTGAAGCAAGAGAATGTCGGATTGAAGCGTCATGTCCATGCGGTGCATGAGCCTACCGGCAGGAGTCCTGTGATGCAGCGACTGCGTGAACAGGTGAAACGGATTGCGCTACACGACACCTGGGTGCTGGTAACCGGTGAGCCGGGGAGTGGACGCGAGACACTGGCGCGTTATCTCCACTCCCAGAGTGTGCGCCGTGATCGTCCCTTTGTAGAGGTCAATGTCAGTGCTATCGTCAAAGGAAACGCAGCTCAAGAACTGTTTGGCAGTGAGAGTGACGGACGTATCCACTATGGTCGATTGGAACAGGCTGTGGGTGGCACACTGTTCCTTGACGAGGTTGCCGATATGGACCTGGAGGTCCAGTCTCAACTGGTAGGGGCGCTGGATACCGGGCGCTTTCTGCGTGTTGGCGGCACCGAGCCGGTCAGTATCGATGTGCGTATCATCGCGGCTACTCAGCACATGCTGGAAGAGGCGGTACAGGAGGAGGCTTTCCGTGAAGATCTCTTCTATCACCTCAATGTAGTGCCACTACATGTGCCACCCTTGCGTGAACACGCGGAAGATGTGCCGGAGTTGTTGAATTTCTATATCGATTGGTATGTGACCCATGAAAAGCTGCCCTACAGACACTTTACCGTGGGGGCACAGAATACACTGCGCAACCACCCGTGGCTTGGCAATGTTCGCGAATTGAAAAACCTGGTGCAGCGTCTGTTAATCCTGGGTGCTGGCAATGAGATCTCTCAGGAGGAGGTGGATGCTGCATTGGGATCACCGGATATGGGTAGTACGCTTGGCGGGCTGGAGTCCCTGGTCTCCTTTGACCAGCCCTTGAGACAGGCGAGGGAAGAGTTTGAAAAGGTCTACCTGGAGTATCAATTGCGCCAGCATGAAGGGAATATTTCGCGTATGGCCAAAGAGGTCGGCATGGAGCGCACCCATCTGTACCGTAAACTCAAATCCCTGGAGATCGAGTTTAAGGATAAGCGTTAAATGAAAATAATTATCCTCGGCGCGGGTCAGGTTGGACGTTCGGTAGCTAACGCGTTGGTCAGTGAAGCCAACGACATTACCGTGGTCGATCAGAATGCTCAGCTACTGACGGAGCTGCAGAATCGACTCGATCTCGGTACGGTCAGGGGGCATGCCGGTCAACCGGATGTGTTGCGTAAGGCAGGTGCCGAGGATGCCGATATGATCCTTGCCGTGACTAACAGTGATGAGACCAATATGGTTGCCTGTCAGGTGGCCTATACACTGTTTCATACGCCCACCAAGATCGCCAGGGTCAGAGCTCAGGGCTATCTCGACTATCCCAATTTATTTGATCAGAGTGCTGTTCCGGTGGATGTCCTGATCAGCCCTGAACAGCTGGTAACTGACTATATTCTCAAACTGATCGAATACCCGGGCGCTCTTCAGGTTCTCGATTTTGCTGGCGGCCGCGTGCGCTTGGTGGCGGTCAAGGCCTATCATGGAGGTCCATTGGTCGGTAATGCATTGAGTGCACTTTACGAGCATATGCCCAATGTGGATGCCCGGGTGGCAGCGATCTACCGGGAGGGGGAGGTGATACAACCCAGGGGCGACACAGAGATCAAGGCCGAGGATGAGTTTTTTTTCATTGCCGCTGCGGAGAATATCCGTTCCGTAATGAGTGAACTGCGCAGGATGGAAAAGCCGTACAAACGCTTGATCATCGCCGGTGGCGGCAATATTGGCAGACGGCTTGCCTCATCATTGGAACAAAAATACCGGGTCAAACTGATTGAGACCGAACAGGTAAGGGCCCGTGAAATTGCCGAGCGACTCGATATGACGATCGTGTTGCATGGCGACGCAGCGGATGAGGATTTGCTGTTGGAGGAGAATATCGAAAACACGGATGTGTTCTGTGCAGTAACCAACGATGATGAGGCCAATATTCTCTCCGCCATGCTGGCCAAGCGACTAGGCGCAGCCAGGGTGATGGCACTGATCAATCGGCCTGCCTATGTGGACTTGGTGCAGAGTGGCATCATCGATATTGCGATTTCGCCACAACAGGCAACCATTGGCACGCTGCTGACCCATGTGCGACGAGGTGATGTGGTACAGGTTCACTCACTGAGGCGTGGTGCTGCAGAGGCCATTGAGGCCGTCGCTCACGGTGATCGAAGTTCTTCGAAGGTGGTTGGTCGAGCCATTGAAGAGATCAGGCTGCCTAAAGGCACTACCATCGGTGCAGTAGTGCGTGGTGATGAGGTATTAATAGCCCATCACGACACCATGATCGAGCGTGATGATCATGTCATTCTCTTTCTTGTGGATAAACGAAAAATCCGCGAGGTTGAAAAGTTATTCCAGGTTGGTGTGACCTTTCTTTAACCGGAAAAGTGGTGTTTAAGCCGGTTACTGCCTGAATGACGCAATGTACATGGATAAGCGCTAAGATCACAAAGTGTACAAAAATATTAATAACAGCTTCGCGCTTTTCTGTGCGCTTGGTGCTACATAGACATGTTTCTGCATGGATATTAGGGCCTGTTAACACTAATTTAATTGCCACTGTTGAGTCTGAAAAAGCACCCATCAAGGCACGAGGAACGAAGTTTGGTTATTCCAAATGAGCGACGAGTAACGCGGAGTGGTGCTTTTTCAGACTCAACCCGGAGGGCCAAGGCCATTTTTTCACCCAGCGGCGTTATCAGTCGCTTATGTAGGCTGGCTACATGGCGCTCCTTCTGCCTTGCTGGACAAAAAAATGGTCTTGGCAGTGACAATTAAATTAGTGTTAACAGGCCCTAAGTAGCTGACAGTAGGCTAAACAACATGCATCTGTTTGTAGTTCAACGAATTTTGGGTGTCTTACTGATGGTCTTCAGCCTCAGTATGCTGCCTCCCCTGGCGATTTCGATATGGATAGACGACGGTGCCCTGGTTGGTTTTACCGATGCATTCATTCTGACACTGGGTCTGGGACTGGCCTTCTGGGCTCCCGTTCGCAACCGCCACCAGGATTTGGGTGTACGTGATGGATTTCTGGTCGTGGTGATGTTCTGGAGTGTGTTGGGTCTGACAGGTGCGCTTCCTTTTCTGTTCACAGAAAATTCCAGCATGACCATTACCGATGCGGTATTCGAATCGGTATCGGGTCTTACCACTACAGGGGCTACTGTGATTATCGGTATCGATCAGTTCCCGATGTCGATACTCTACTACCGTCAGCAATTACAGTGGTTGGGCGGCATGGGTATCATCGTTCTGGCCGTGGCAGTTCTGCCTATGCTGGGTATTGGTGGTATGCAACTTTACCGGGCAGAGACCCCAGGGCCGGTTAAGGACAATAAGCTGACACCGCGTATCACCGAGACAGCCAAAGCACTCTGGTATATCTATCTTGGTTTAACCATCAGTTGCATGCTGGCCTATTGGATGGGGGGTATGAAACCCTTTGATGCGCTTGGACATGCTTTCTCTACTGTAGCGATTGGTGGCTTTTCCACCCACGATGAGAGTATCGGTTACTACGACAGTACCCTGATCGAGATGATCGCTGTTGTCTTCATGCTGCTCTCAGGCGCTAATTTCGCACTCCATTTTCTTGCAGTACGACGGCGGTCACTGAAGACCTATCTTGAGGATCCTGAGTTTCGTGGCTACATAACAACCCTGGCTGTGGTGATTATATCAGTCTCTGTGGCCCTCTATTTGATGGGTGTCTATGGGACCTGGGGAGAGTCTATTACCCGTGGTCTGTTTCAGGCTGTATCGATTGGTACAACCACAGGTTTTACCACCGCTGACTACTCATTGTGGCCTGGTTTTATATCTATTTTGCTATTGTTCTCCAGCTTTGTTGGCGGTTGTGCCGGCTCCACCGGTGGAGGCATCAAGGTGATTCGGTTCCTGTTATTGATCAAGCAGGGGGTGCGGGAGATCAACCGACTGATCCATCCGAATGCGGAGATTCCGATTCGTATTGGGACTAAGACAATTCCCTGGCGTGTAGTGGAGGCAGTATGGGGTTTCTTTGCCCTCTATGTGGCGAGTTTTGGGGTGATGTATCTGGCGCTGGCGTCGACCGGATTGGATCTGATGACCTCTTTCTCGGCAGTGGCGGCAAGTATCAATAACCTGGGTCCGGGACTGGCCGATGTGGGGGCGCACTATGCCAATCTCAACGACCCGGCCAAATGGATTCTATGTTTTGCTATGCTGCTGGGGCGTCTGGAGATCTTTACCCTGTTGGTGTTATTGACGCCGGCCTTCTGGCGTAAGTAGGCAATAAAGGGCAACTTTCGGGCATGAGCAGGCATTCCTCCTGATTTTTTTATGAATAGCCCAGAATAACCACTCGATGCATTGATTGAAATCTCTCGGTTGACACGCTGTTCGACGGATAGAATAGGTAATAAGGTGAGCAACACCGGCATCATGGGCTGGGTGATGGGTGATAGGCGATTGAATGGGGGTAGTCGTTCTGAAAATGTTTGGTCTGATCAAAAACAAACCGCTGCTGAATCAGGCTTCCACGGATTGGTTGCATGAGGCTTTTGGCTGGTCATTAAGAAATTTTAACGCCGATTATTTTCATACGGATACCTGGCTTGTGTTGCCGACCAACGAGTGCTTTCCAGGTGTGGTGGATAGCACGGAAGGCATGGCGAAGCTGATCTTTGAACAGGTTAAACACTATGCCGGGGTCAGGCACTGGCCAACCTTGGTTATCGATCAAAACCAGTGTCCACTGATGGATCAGACACCGCTACTGTTACAAGGCGCTATCAGAGGCGAGGATGTAAAGGGGAGCGTTGTGAAAGATCAGTCGCAACGTCTGCCGATTCCCTATAACCCTCAGCAGATCAATAACCCGGAAGGGATGATCGCAAGCTTTGCGCACATCCTTGCCTACTATCTGGGACAAATGAGTCAGGAGCCGCCTTCCGGGGGCGCTGGTCATTGGCCGGAAACCACGGAACTGTTGGCTATCTTTATGGGCTTTGGTCTGATGTTCGCCAACAGCGCCTTCACATTCAAGGGTGGATGCGGTAGTTGTTATAACCCAAGTGCGGTCCGTCAGGCAGCGCTCAGTGAGTATGAGGCGACCTATGCGCTGGCACTCTTTGCAGTATTGAAAGAGATCCCGAACGCAACGGTGAGCAGGCACTTCAAAAAGCATCTACGGGGGTTCTACAAAAAGGCGGTGAAGGAGATTCAATCCAACCGGGAAGGTCTGGCGGAGTTGATGAGCATCGGACGGGAGCCCGCACCCCAGGCCGAGGCTGGGCTATGAGGCTTGCCTGTGTCCTATTGAACCGCCTGAAGCGTGTCTTTAACATCGACATAGAGACTTGCCAGCCCCTATATGAATATATCCGAAGCACCGATCAGCAAGGCATAGCGTATTGCTTTGCCAATACCGATAAACAGTATTGCGGGTAGTAGTCTGACACCGCTCCAACCGGCCGCCAGACAAAGGGGGTCTCCAATCACCGGCAACCATGACAAGAGTAATGCCGGACTACCGTAACGTCCTATACGCTCCAGGGCCTGGCGCTGTCGTTGGTTGTGTAGACCTTTGTCCAGGAAACCGGCGCGCAAGCCACCAGCCGATCAGCCAGCTACTGAGTCCGCCCAAGGTGTTGCCGAGGCTGGCTATCCCCCACAGCACCCCTGCCTGATCCGGCGTCTTTTGCAGTTCCCATAATAGTAGGGCTTCCGATCCACCCGGTAGTAGGGTGGAGGCGAGAAAGCTGCCGATGAACAGCCCAGTGGGTTTCAAGAATTGCGAAAAATCCAAGATCGATGGGCAGGGTGACGCTGAAAGTCTTCCGGCAGGGTATGGTGGGTGATCTCCTCACAGTGCGGCATGGCTTCGATGACAGGGTCGAGTTTAAATCGGCGTCGGTTGGTGGAAAAGAGCAATTCACCGGTTGGAGTCAATAGTTTTAAACAGGCCTTGATCAGTCGAGGATGGTCTCGTTGCACATCGAGTATCTCAAGCATTTTCTTGGAGTTGGAGAAGCTGGGTGGATCAAGCACAATGAGTCCGAACTGCCGTCGTTCCCTGACAGCCCGCTCGAGATAGTTGAACACATTGTCTCTTACCCGTTCATGTTCAGGACGGGTGAAACCGTTGAGCTGCAAATTACGCCGGGTCCAATCCTGGTAGGTGTTGGAGAGATCGACACTGACACTGGCATGGGCCCCACCGGCAGCGGCATAGACGGTGAAGCTGCCGGTATAGGCGAAGAGGTTGAGCATCCGTTTGCCTGCTGCACGTTCACGCACCATCGCACGGGTATTGCGATGATCGAGAAATAGCCCGGTATCAAGATAACTGCGCAGATCCACTTCAAACCGCAAACCACCTTCCTCGACAATCAATGGCCTGCCTGCCTCCCTGCTTTTTTCATACTGAGCCAGTCCTCTCTGACGCTGTCGGGTCTTGAAGGCCAGGGCATCAGCTGGTATCTGCAACACCTCACAGATTATTTCGCCAACACATTGTTCCTCCGCTTCATCCAGTGGCTCGATACCTTTCCGGGCAAATATCTGCGCGTGAACCTGGTCTTGATACCAGTCGATCGCAACAGGAAACTCCGGAATATCTCGGTCATAGAGGCGATAGCAGGAGATCTTTCTGCGTCGTGCCCACTTGTTCCAGTGACGCTGGTTTTTGCGTAATCGATTACTGAAGGCTGTCAAGTCCATCAGCGGGGTAGGCGCCAAGCTGCCAATACGAGAGCAAACCAACCAACAATAAATGCGGTGCCGCCTATCGGGGTCAGCATGGCCAGTCCACGTTGACCGGTGAGGGCCAGCAGATAGAGGCTGCCGGAAAATAGTAGGATTCCCGTAATAAAAGACCAACCGGCAAAACGCAATGGCCGACTGGGATGTTGGAGGGCGAGAAGGGCTGTACCAAAAAGGGCCAGGGTGTGTATTCCCTGGTAGCTCACTGCCTTTTGCCACCACACCAGATGGGCTGAGGGTATCCTGGTTTCCAAGGTGTGCGCCCCAAATGCCCCGAGTAGCACCAGCAACAGGCCACTCATAGCGGCTATGATCAAAAACTGTCTGGACATCGTCTATTCTTGCTGCAGATTCTTCAATTCTTCCAGGATACCCAGGACAACCGCCTCGGTACGACTATCCATCTGTTTGCACAGTTTTTCAGGATCACGTTCACCATTGATAAGCGGGCGAATGACTGAGGCCAATTTGGCCATTGGCCCGCCGGCCCGCCTCATCTGATCTGCCATCCCGGCAATGATTTGTAGGGCCTGGGCATTGCCGCTGCCTGCCGCATGGATCATCGAGGCAAGTCCCGGTGCAGCCATTGCCGGATCGGCCTTTGCCTTCGGGTCCGGCAGGGTGTTTGGGTCCTGCAGGCCCTGCAATATCGCTTCGGTAATCACCTGGTCCTCTTCGTCCAGGTTGTTTAGCAACTCGATATCGCGGCGTCCTTTGTGAAAGATCTTACGGATGGTCGCTACCAGATCATTCCAGCCACTTTCAGAGGCCGTTTTCAGTAATTGTTCGAATTCATCCTGGCGATCAGATTGAGGACCGGTCATAACCACTTGATTGATAAAAGCGGCATGAGCCGTCAATATTTGATCCTTCCTGTCCATCACTTCATCTCCGCTTGTAGAAGGTTCAAAGAGTCAGCTGCAATCTCTCTGACATCGGAATTTTCATCATTGTGTAATTCACGTACCCGATCAATGGCATCGCTGGAATGGGTCAAACCCAGGTAGTGAGCAGCATCAGCTCGAGTATTCGCATGCGATGACTGACTTAACGCGATCAGGGTAGGAAGGGTGGATTGGAGCAGGTCACTACCTTGTAACTCCTCCAAGACCACTCCCTCACCTATCCGGGCCGCCATCGGTGTCTGATCAGATTCAAGCAAGCTAAGTAACAGAGGCAGGGTATCCTGTTTGCGCTTCACCCAGCTTAAAACTGGATCTCAAGCAGGTGGCTGAAGTAGGTATCAATCCCCTTGTTTTGACTTGCCAGGTCGACCCATCGACTCAACTCGGCAGGGGTTAGCATGCCTTCCAGCTCAAATCCCCCGATTCGGGTCCAGGGCACACTGCGTGTACCCACCTTTTGTGCGACCTCCGGATGCTCAACAATATTGACTGCCTCCATACGACCAATCTCACCCTGTTTGAGGAGTTGGCTCAAACCCTCCAACACGGATGGGCAATGGGCACAGCCGGTGGCCAACAGAAATAGGACTTCAGGGGCTTCTCTCTTTGTCATCATATGCGCTCGAAAAGCGGCCACTTTAACCGATGACGGTTGTTGTGCAAGTTTTGGGTGAGTGTGAATTTCCTCTAAATGTCGGAAAAAGCGCCGGAAATATCAGGGATATGCATATCTCCCATGGGATGGTTGATGCGAATCAATGGTAGTAGAAGGGTAACAAAACAAAAAGACCATGATTACTTAGTTGGTGATTTTGTTCGTATAAATAGGAGGTTAGCAAACCGACTAAAATGCTTGGTTTTGCAACAGCTTAAGTCAATAAGCATATTTTATGCGTCCTCATTAAAAAATTGTCTGGATAAAACAGGTGCAACCCATTAATGTTTGTCGCCCTGATTCCAGCTTGCGCGCCTGCGTGCGACGGAGTGCCCGGCTATGTCGCCTGGCTGAATCGGGTTCGAATCACGGTTTGGGTGCCATCGGGCACGGGCCAGGATAGAAACAATGAATTACGCCGGGTGTTACCCGGTTGTGCTTCAAAGTCGCGGCATCTAGCGGCGGCTGAATCACTGCAGTGAAACCCTTAGGAGATTAACACCATGCCTACATTTGTGCGTACTGAGAAGTGCGATGGCTGTAAAGGCCAGGACAGGACAGCTTGCATGTACATCTGTCCTCATGACCTGATGAAGCTGGATAAAGACGGCTCTGAGACCGGTCATGCTATGAAGTCATTCAACCAAGAGCCTGAGCAGTGCTGGGAGTGTTACTCCTGCATCAAGATCTGTCCTCAGCAGGCCATCGAAGCACGCCCTTATGCTGATATCGTGCCTCTGGGTGCATCTGTCCAGCCTCTGCGTGGAACCGATTCAATTATGTGGACCATCAAGTTCCGTAACGGCACCATGAAGCGCTTCAAGTTCCCGATCCGCACCACACCTGAGGGTTCCATCGATCCTTACGGCGGCAAGCCAGCTGCTGAAATAGCAAAGATCAATGAGCCCGGTTTCTTTAATCACAATGAGCAGAACGGCTACCGTGTCGGTGATGCCAGTGAGCTGATCCGTAAATAAATCGGATTCAGACGGAATTATAGAAACTAACGATAATTTGAGGAATTTAAAATGGCTGAATTCGGAAATCCGGAAGTCGTCCAAGAAGAGGTAGACATCCTGCTGATCGGTGGTGGTATGGCCTGTAGTGGTGCCGCCTATGAGATCGGTCCTTGGGTAGATGCTGCCGGTGGTAACATCAAAATAAAGCTGGTTGATAAAGCCGCTATGGATCGCTCTGGTGCTGTTGCCCAGGGTTTATCCGCCATCAACACTTATATCGGTTCAGAGCAGGATCCTGCTGATTATGCTCGCATGGTCTCTAACGACCTGATGGGTATCACCCGCGATGATCTGGCCTATGACCTGGGTCGCCATGTTGATGAATCTGTTCACCTGTTCGAAGAGTGGGGTCTGCCTATTTGGAAGACCGACGAGAACGGTGAGCGTCATGATGGTTCTAAAGGTATGGCACCTCTGAAGGACGGCGGCAAGCCCGTACGCTCCGGTAAGTGGCAGATCATGATCAATGGTGAATCCTACAAGTGGATTGTCGCCGAAGCTGCGAAGAAAGCACTGGGCATGGATAACATCCAGGAGCGTATCTTCATCGTCAAGCTGGTCAACGACAAGAATGATCCCAACCGCATCGCTGGTGCTGTCGGTTTTTCTGTTCGTGAACACAAGCTGTATGTCTTCAAGGCAAAAGCTATCCTGTTGGCAGCCGGTGGTTGCGTAAACATCTTCCGTCCCCGCTCTGTGGGTGAGGGTCAGGGTCGTGCCTGGTATCCTGTTTGGAATGCCGGTTCTACCTATGCCATGGCCGCTGAGGCCGGTGCCGAGCTGACCATGATGGAAAACCGCTTCGTACCGACCCGTTTCAAAGACGGCTACGGTCCTGTTGGCGCTTGGTTCCTACTGTTCAAATCCAAAGCTACCAATGCTTTTGGTGAAGTCTACATGGACCGCAATAAGGAGATGCTGGACGACTATCCTCCTTACGGACAGGCTGCCGTTCCGGCATCATGCCTGCGTAACCACTTGATGCTGAAAGAGATGAAGGAAGGCCGTGGTCCTATCTGGATGGACACTGTCACTGCTCTTGCCAACTTGCGTGAGACCCTGTCTCCTCGTGAGGTTAAGCATCTGGAAGCTGAAGCCTGGGAAGATTTCCTGGATATGTGTATCGGCCAGTGCGGTATCTGGGCGGGTGAGAACATCGAGCCGGAGAAGAAGAACTCTGAGCTGATGCCTACCGAACCCTACCTGCTGGGTTCTCATTCTGGTTGTTGTGGCATCTGGACCTCCGGTCCCGACGATGTGGGCGCACCGACTGAAGAGACCGAAGCGGGTGTTCCTGATCACCTGCCTAAGGGCTGGAACTGGGGCTACCGTGGTATGACCACTGTTTCCGGTCTGTTCACCGCTGGTGATGGCGTGGGTGCTTCTGGTCACAAGTTCTCATCCGGTTCCCATGCTGAAGGTCGTATGGCCGCCAAGGCGATGGTCAAGTATGTCGTGGACAACAAGGACTACAACCCTGAGCTGGATACAGATGTGGACACCCTGATCGAAGAGATCTACCGTCCAGTCCGTAACTACCTGGAGCATAAGGACTACTCAACCGCGATCGATGTGAATCCTAACTACATCACTCCGCGTATGCTGCAGTTCCGTCTGCAGAAGATCATGGATGAATACGTTGCCGGTGTTGCCACTTACTACACCACCAACGAGCATATGCTGGACCTGGCTGAACAGAAGCTGGAAATGTTGAAGGAAGATGCATTGAAGATGCGTGCCAAGGACCTCCACGAACTGCTTCGTGCGTGGGAAAACTATCACCGCATCCTGACTGCTGAAGCGCACATGAAACACATTCAGTTCCGTCAAGAGTCTCGTTATCCTGGTTTCTACTACCGTATGGATAAGAACTTCGTTGATGAAGAGAACTGGAAGTGCTTCGTGAACTCTGTTTACGACAAAGAGGCCAAGACCTATAAGTGCTTCAAGCGCGCACATGTAGACATCGTGGATAAGTCAAAGCTGTTCAAGTAATACTTGATAGCCTTATTGGCTTGGAAAAGTCCGGGTATCGAAAGGTGCCCGGACTTTTTCCGTCTTAACTAAGTGGATTTAATACAGTTTTCAAATGAACAGGAAGGGTTGAATCAGATCTAACGGCACGATATCGGAGGAATACCGGTGTCATATTCTATAGTTAAGCCACGGTGAACCGCTTTTTAGTTGCAGTTCAAGACCATTAGAAAATAATTCACTGAATGACCATTTACGTCCATTTGAAAATTGATACACCCATCAGCCGATTCTGATATCGGAGGCAAATCATGAGTGAAAAATTCGATATTCCCTTTAAAAGCAGCTTTGTACCGGCCGTTCTGGAGCCAGGTGCCAAGATTAATTTCAACTGCCATAAAGGGATCTCCTGTTTCAATGCCTGTTGCAAACATGCTGACATCCAACTGACTCCCTACGATATTCTTCGGTTGAAAGATAACCTGGGAACCAGTGCGACCGAGTTTCTGAAGAACCACACCGTACCTTATGAGATGGATAAGGATGGCATTCCGGGTGTGAAGCTTCGTACTGATAATGAAGGTGCCTGTCTGTTTGTTACCGATGAGGGATGCAGTGTCTACAAGGATCGGCCGACGGCATGCCGATACTACCCTGTCGGTCACATGGCAATGCGTGAGGCAGGGGCAAGTGATGATGAAGCACGCTACTTTCTGGTCAAGGAAGATCATTGTAAAGGGCATGAAGAAGATCGGGAGATAGCAGTCGATGCCTACCGAAAGGACCAGGAAGTAGAGGTCTACGACCAGATAAACAGGGAGTGGCTTCAGCTGATGCTGAAGAAGAAATCGGCAGGACCTGCCATTGGTCGTCCCTCGGATACCAGCCTGCAGTTCTTTTTCATGTGTTCATACGACATAGACCGCTTACGCCGCTTTGTTTTAAATGATTCGTTCAAGGCTTCCTACGATCTGGATGAAAAATTCTATGAGACCGTGGAGAAAGAGGACCTGGCATTGATGCAATTCGGTACCCGTCTGCTGAAACAGGTCTTGTTTGGGGATGTGACTATCCCTGTCAAAGAGGATGCTGTAGAACAACGCGTCGAAGAGCGTAAAGGGATTCTGGAACTACGTAAAAAGGCGGAAATCGAAATCCATAAGCAGAAGCAGGAACAGCAGATGAAGGATGCTCTCTCCTGACTTTTAGCCCACAAATTAACCTATAAAGGTTGATAAGAAGCCCGAAGGGTGCGGCCTGCCGCACCCCACACCAGAGGCTTATAGCAATGATGCTCTCTCGTCAGCTGTAGATCTGGTCCGTCTTGGCCGACATGATGAAATCATTACGGTGAAGGCCTTTTATCTTGTGCGACCACCAGGTTACAGTGGTTTTACCCCACTCGGTCAACAGGGATGGATGATGACCTTCTTGTTCGGCCAATAAGGCCACCTTATTGGTGAAATCGAGGGCCTCAACGAAGTTCTTGAATTGATATGACTTCTCAAGTTGCATGACGCCGTCGCGTACCTCAATGTTCCAATCGGGAATAGCGCGGATCAGCTCTGCCAACTCATCATCAGTGACTTTTGGCGCGTCAGCGCGACAGGCCTCACACTTTTCTTCCATCAGTGCAGTCATATCGGTATTTCCTCTAATTCGAATATGTCGGATATAGTTATCTACTAGAATTATCTTTCAGTTTGCTGTAAGTGCATACACAGAAACAATAGGGGATAGCGGCACATCAGTGCGGCCATAGGATCAGTGACCAAACGCGCGCTCATTGTTGACGACTCGAGAACTGCACGACAGGTATTGTCGGGTAAGCTATCGAACTACGGTATCTCCGTGGTTGCGCTGGAGTCGGCTGCTGCGGCCATCGACTACCTCTACGAAAATGCACAGGATGCCATCTTCATGGATTATGAAATGCCCGGCATGGATGGTTTCCAGGCCCTGAAAGTCATCAAGTCCAATCCCAATACGGCACTGATCCCGGTGATGATGTATACCTCAAAAGAGGGCGGGCTTGCACTTAGCCAGGCACGGGCACTGGGTGCTGTTGGGGTTTTACCAAAACAGCTTGAGGCTCAGGATCTTGAGGGGGTATTGAATTCGCTTCACTTGATGCCAGAGCAAGAGTCTTTGGTGCACGGCTTCAAGGATGATGAACTTGATGGTGTGAGTAGGCTTCGCCGGCGGGACAATATCCACTTGATCAATGAGCGTGAGCAACGTAAAGCAGTGCCTATTGAGCCGGTCAGCCTGCCTATGGATAACTTCCAGGATTCTGCAACCGGTGTTGAGTCGCTAAGGCGGTTTATCCGTCGTGAGCAGAGCCAGTCAGAAGAACGTCTACAGCAAGCACTTGAAAAACACTTTGCCGAGTTGCAAGGCGAGCTGTTTGAGGTAGAAGCGGTGCAGGAGGAGTCGGGTAAGCATGCCAAGCGTGGTCAGCTGCTGGGGATCGTAAGCATACTGTTTTTGTTCGCTGGATTTATATTGGTCTACTATTTCCTGGAGTTTTCACCAATGGCTTCGCGAAGTGGAAATCTCCCCCAGAGTGAGCTCAGTGAAGAGGTTGGTCGGGCTGATTAACGCTCAAAGTGAAAAGATTGAGTTACTGACAGAGGAGCTCAACGTGGGTGATGATTATGGCAGCCTAACTGATAATATTTCGGTTGTCCCCGTTAAGCTGATCGAGATCAGGGGGCTGAATTTGATTTTGGTGAGAGGCCCTTCAACGATCAACGTGCGCTTTGGCTCTCAGAACTGGTGGATCAGCTAAAGGATGCAGGTTTTCGCGGCACTATCGAATTGCGCGCAACCCATGGCAATTTTTGTCTTGAGAAGAGTGGTGCAGGGGAAGTAACAATTGCAAAAGAGGGGCTTGATATTAATGAGTGCCTTTTTGCAGCGGACCT
>JAHXHU010000116.1 GCA_025656375.1 Candidatus Thiodiazotropha sp. (ex Ustalcina ferruginea)
CAAGGAACCGATGAGGAAACTTATCGGTGGAGTTATCTGCGTCAGCCCTATAGCGCATGGACTGAGGAGAAGCTGTTTGCTGTTCCCCTGTCACCGATAGAGGAGACGATCACGCTTGCATGGGATGCCCCTGGCGGCGAACGACATGTGACATTCACACGAATAGGTGTTGTCCGTGTTAAACCCTGATCGAACCATAACTGCTCCTCTCCATGTACCGAAATCCTTAGGTTCTGAAGCTATTAAATGTGTCTCTCCGCATTGTAGAGAGGATGGCTTCACACTCTTGGAAGTGATGGTGGCAATGGTGCTATTGGCGGTCATTATGACGACCTCTGTATCGATGCTGTTTCTTAATATCAAAGGGTGGGAAGGGTTGACAGAGAGCAGTGACAGGATCCTTGAGAATCATTTGATCCTGGCCAGAGTGACAACCCTGGTTCAGCATCTCACGCCCTTAGTATGGAGAAATCAGCGACAACAGCGTGGATTGGCATTTTCCGGGAATGCTCAACAGCTACATTTTATATCACCTGCCCCCCAACAGCATGCTGCTGGAGGGTTGTTCGAATATCTGCTGACACAGGAGAGCGATCCTGAACAGGGTATGAGCCTGGTGCTTTATTATGCACCGCTGCACGCGGATAGTGAGACACTCTCTTTACCGGAGAGTGGATCTCGTCGAGTCATGATAACGGGATTGGATGAGGTGCAGTTTTCTTTCTATGGCAGGAAACGAGATCGTACCAAACCGGAATGGACGGATAGCTGGGAATCTGAATCGCAGCTCTATCCCAAACTGATCAGAATGACGCAACGACACAGGGGTGAGCCGGCACTGATTCAGGACCGCTTTATCCGCATTCGCCATCAATCAACTTTGATGGTGAGGTAGCAGGGATGAGTGGAATGGTAAAGCCGATCTATCCTCAACAGGGTGTCGCTCTGGTGTTAGTGCTTTGGCTGGTTGCCCTGTTGACCATTATAGCCGCCAGCTTTTCCACCCATTCCAAAGTTGAGAGTAGACTCACGGGTAATGCAATCGATGCACTCCGAGCTAAGCTGATGGCTGAAAGTGGCTTCAATCGCGCTATCATGGAATTGTTGGTCAACAATCCGGAACAGCGTTGGAATGTCAACGGTCAGGTCTACCCGCTGGAAAGTGAACAGGGTATCATCCATATAGCCATTCGTAGTTCGTCAGGCTTGCTGGACCTCAACAAGGCATCCCGGGAGCAGTTGCAAAAACTGTTTATACTGGTCGCCGAAGAGACTCAAGAACAGGAAGCATTGGCCGATCGACTGAGTGATTGGCGTGACAGCGATGATTTGCGACGTCTGAATGGGGCAGAGGATAAGGATTACCGCAATCTGGGATATCCCTACGTCACCGCAGGGCGAGATCTGATCAGCATCGATGAGCTTGCCTATGTCATGGGATTTGATGCGGTCCGTGTTAACAAGTTGCGTCCCTATGTCACACTCTATTCTGATTCGGCTAATTTAGACTACCGCTTTGCGGCTGAGGAACTGACTCTCCTGCTCAAGGGCCAGCTGGAAGCTAGCGAAGAGCTTACTGATGCCCTCGATCATATCGATAGCGATCTGGTAGATCTTGATGAACCCGAAGATGGTGGAGTGGCCACGAGTAAGGTCTATCGGATCCAGGTAGAGGCTGTTACAACTCAGGGGGCGAGGGTACTTCTGCTGGTGGATGTGGATCTGAGAGGTCAGGGTGATAAACCCTATTCTATTCGTTCCTGGCATGATTCGTTATGAATATGAAAACCCGTTAGAATCAATCGATGGCTGTACAATCCCTGAGATATCAACTGAGAGGCTTCTGGCTTTGGTGGAGTAGCGAAATGGCCGCACTCATGCCGGAGAGGATGCGTGCCCTTTTCCGCAGTGGAAAGCCTGTCCAACTGCTCTATCAAGACGAATCATTGAGGATCGTCAACCGAGGATTGAGTGGTGAAGAGGTGGTAGAGAACTATCTTCGGGTCATCGATTTTAATGATCCGGAGCATAAACGCGTGCTGACCTCTGCGAGTGAAATACGGTTGTGCCTGGAGAGGAAAAAATATCTGTTTAAAAAGGTCACTCTTCCAATCGAAACTGAAGAGAACCTGCGTGAAGTGCTCGCTTTCGAAATGGATCGGCAGACCCCCTTCAGTCCCGACCAGGTCTACTACGACTACGTCATTAACGCGCGTGACAGGCAGAATCGTTCCCTGGACATCACATTGATTCTTGCGCCAGTCGATAAAATCTCAATAGCTTTGCAGCAATTAGAAGACAATAACGTCCAGATCAATGCCATCTCCCCCTGTGAAGAGATCGACCCAAACCTGAATGCGGTAAACCTTCTGCCTCCCGAAAAACGGGAGAAGCCTCATAAACGATACCGCCTCGTGAATATGGCCCTTTTTCTGCTTGTATCATTATTGCTGATCGGCAATATGGTACTTCCTGTATGGCAAAAGTCACTTTTGGTAAAGCAATTGGATGGTGAGCTCGAACAGCATAAAGCACAGGCATCAGAAGTCGTGGTCTTAAGAGATAAGGTCAACAGTGCTAAACAGCAAAACCGTTTTCTTGATGAGAAAAAACAAACATCTCTTCAAGTGCTCGACATACTTCTCGAATTGACCCTGCTGCTTCCTGATGATACCTGGGTCAGTAATTTTGAAATCAGAGAAAAGACTGTTCATCTGCATGGCCAATCAGTGGCTTCCGCAACACTGATTCCAATACTTGAAACTTCCAAGTTGTTTGAGAACGTCACCTTCAGATCGCCCGTTACCCAGAACAAACAGAATAATACCGAGCGATTTCATATATCGGCCGATCTGGTCGTCAGTCAGGAGGGAAAGGGATAGATGCTCTCCTCACTGACACCCATCCAAAGCCGAATAGTGGCCTCGGCCATACTGCTTCTGCTATTTCTGATCATTCTTGTAGCAGCTATCTATCCGGTTTGGTCTTTGAACGCGACCTATGATGAGCAGATCAGTGATGATCAGCATCAGATTAAGATCTATCAGCGTATTGCATCCCAGGATAATCAATACCAACAGGAATTCAGTAATCTCAAGCGAAATCAACAGACCGATCGGCGCTATCTACAAAGCAATACTGACTCGTTGGCAAAGGCCGAATTACAACGAAGGATGAAACTGGTAGCAGCTAAGAAAAATGGTGAAATAATAAGTACTCAAGCTGTGCAGGTAACTCAGGAGGAGGATCTGAATCGGGTTGCTATTCGAGTAAGGATGAAGAGTACCCTCGAAAATATGAAGGCAATATTGCATCAGTTAGAGACAGAGAAACCCTATCTTTTCGTAGAAAATATTATGGTTCGAAGCCGGCATGTAACAAGACGAAGACTACCAAAAACCAAAGAGATCACTAAAGCCATCAGTATGTTGGATGTGGAGTTTCTGCTTAGCGGTTATCTAAAGCGTGGAGAATCATGAGCCACTGGAAGTCAAGCTTTAATATGCTGAGCCTCTTATTGATAGTGTCCCTGCTGGCGCTGTCCGGTTATCTCTACTATCAGTGGATAACACCATTCAGCTCAATAGTCTCTACACCCGACCAGACCCGCAACATTTCGATTGAGGAATCGGGTGGTGAGCGCGAGGTAGTACTTTTCAGCCCAACTGCGATCAGTAGTTACGCCGAGATCACAGAACGACCGTTGTTTGTGGAAGGGCGACTACCACCACCGGCTGAATCCGAACCGAAAAAAGCAGTGGCACGTTCTCCCAGCAAACCCTTACGGTTAAAACTGGAAGGTGTCGCCATAACGCCGAAAAATAAAGTGGCGATTATTCGTGATCTGGACTCCAATGAACTGCTACGCGTTTCACAGGGGATGAACAAGCATGACTGGAAGGTGGAGTCGGTCGACAGTTCAAGTGCAACCATAGTAAGAAAAGATGTAAAACTGGTTCTCAAGCTTGAAATTGACAGCAAGCCTAAAAAGAAGAAGAGATCCCCTACTATGAAACTACCATTTAAACCATCTAAACGATAATCAATCGCAGTAGTCATTGGAATTTATAGGCTTCGTGAAGTTTAGCGTGTAGCCATAGATTATAAATGATTTTAATCCGTATATCTGACAGAATCAGCTTTGGATGTTATTTTAGATGCAACTATTAATGCCGTTATAAACAATTACTTATGAATAAAGATGGACAAATAAACGTACTCTTTGTCTGCATGGGCAATATCTGTAGATCACCCACTGCCCAAGGTGTCTTTCGCGCCATGGTTGCAAGGGAAGGGTTAGCTGATCTCATCTCGACAGACTCTGCAGGCACGATCGCCTACCATGTGGGTTCCAAGCCCGATCGTCGCGCTCGGGAAACGGCACTCAAACGGGATGTTGATCTTAGCGACTTGCGTGCCAGAGTCGTCTCTTCAGATGACTTTAAGCGCTTTGAGTATGTAATTGCTATGGACCGCTCCAACTACGATGATCTGTTAGAGCTCTCTCCGTCAGGACGGGAGGATCGCCTGCATCTGTTCCTTGATTTTGCACCTCAGCAACAAGTGCGTGAAGTACCTGATCCATACTACGGGGGGGCTGCAGGTTTTGACCGGGTGTTCGATTTGGTGGAAGAGGCTTCTCAAGGCTTGCTTAAACAGATACAGGATAACCATATGAGTGTCCGCAAATGAACGCGAATCTTCGTGGACACTCAACTGTAAAGCCGTCGTGTGTGTCCGTTCTTACCCGCTCGATCAGAGGAAGAGCTCTAAAATAAGCTCGTCATCATTTCATCAGGATAAAAAAACCGCCCAACGAAATGGGCGGTTTTTTTATTAGAACACGATTGAAATCCAATCAGTCGCTATTCCCTGCGTCGGCTACATTGGCTTTTTTAGCAGGTTCAGCGCTCTTTGGTGCTTCTGATTTGCTCTCAGGGGAAGACCGCTTACTCTGCTGAGCCTTTTCGATCGTAGCTGGTCTATCGCTTTCTGCTACAGGCTTTCTGGCAGCTGGTTTTGCAGCTGGTCTAATGGTCTCAATCTGTTGCAATTTTGGGGGTTCCGGCTTTTTCTTCGGCTTTACTGGTATCTTGGCTGGCTTAGGTGGTGCCGGATTTTTATTTTTCACAGGCTTGACTGTCTCGGTTTTTTGCTCAACCTTGACCGCTTTCTGTGTAGTTTCAACCTGAGTAGACTTGGGTTTGCTTTCAGGCTTGTTCTTTATCTGCTTGATTGATTCCACTTGCTCAGGCTTATTAATAGTTGTGTTATCGCTATCATGCTGAGGTGTTTGTGCTCTATCCTGTTTTGGCGCAGGAGCACTGCGTGTGTCTGATTGCGCTCTAGGCGTTTGGTGTGCCTTCTTAGGCGGCCGTTGTTCGCTTCGCTTCTCATCGGCAGTTTTTTCGTTATTTGTCGGGGCGTTCTGATTATCAGATGCGCTGTTTACTGAGGATTGCTCATTGGTCCGCTCTGTATTGGAACGGCGTCTGCGACCACCGCGCCGCCCACGACGGGAACCCTTCGGCTTAGTGACCTCACCACTCTCAGTATCTGCCTGTATCTCTTGAGGTTTTATATCTGTAGCCTTTTTCTCACTGGTGGCTGGTTTTGGGTTCCGTCTTCTGTTTGTGGAAGCCTCTTGAGAGCGACCCTGGCCCTCTGCTCGATCATTACGTCGATTACCGGAAGAAGCGCTATTTCGACCACGACCACCTGATGCCTGGTTTCTACGCCCTTTGGCTGTAGATGACGATCGTTCCCCACTCGATGTCTGCTGCTGTTTTCTGGCTTTTCTGACCGGTTTTGCCTTAGCGGGCTCCTCCGATTCTGGCGTATTCGAGGAGAAGATGCTGAAAATCTTCTTTAAAAAACCGCTTTCGTGTTCAGTTTCTGTTTTTGTCGGCTGCGCCCGTTGTGGGACAGGAGCCCGTTGTGGGACAGGACTTGCCGGGGCAATAGTTTTAACTGCTGGTTTTTCTGATTTTAACTGTTTTGCCTTGCCGAACTCCTGCGTGTCCTCTTCACTCTCCTCAGAGACCATCTTATAACTTGATACAGCGTCGTCTTCTGAAGGTAAATCACTCACGCGTACGCGTTCAATGCTGTAGTTTGGCGTATCCAGATAGATATTGGGCACCAGTACCACACTAATGGTTTGTCGCCTTTCTATATCGTGAATCGCCTGGCGTTTTTCATTCAGTAGAAACGTAGACATATCGACAGGAAGTTGTGCCACGATACGGCCTGTATTCTCTTTCATTGCCTCCTCTTCGATGATGCGTAGCACCGAGAGGGAAAGTGATTCAACACCACGGATCGTGCCATGCCCTTTGCATCGTGGGCAGACCTGCTCACTGGCTTCTCCCAGAGAAGGACGAAGGCGTTGCCTCGACATCTCCAGCAGTCCAAAGCGGGATATACGACCGATTTGTACTCTGGCACGATCCTGTTTGAGGGCCTCTTTAAGTCGGTTTTCCACCTCGCGTTGATTGCGTGAGGGGGTCATGTCAATAAAATCGATGACAAACAGGCCACCGAGGTCGCGAAGTCGTAACTGCCGCGCAACCTCGTCGGCTGCTTCCAGATTTGTATTCAGGGCAGTCTCTTCGATATCTGCACCCTTGGTTGCCCGGGCTGAGTTGATATCGATGGAGGTTAAGGCCTCTGTGTGATCGATGACGATAGCACCACCTGAGGGCAGACTGACTTCGCGTTGGAATGCTGATTCGATCTGACTCTCGATTTGATAGCGGCTGAAGAGGGGAACCTCGTCATCATAGTGGCGCATTTTCTTCCCATATTGGGGCATCACCTGATTGATGAAGCGCTCAGCCCGACTGAAGACATCCCGGTCATCGATTACGATCTCGCCGATATCTGCACGCAAATAGTCGCGAATCGAGCGAATGATGACATTGCTTTCCTGATAGATCAGGAAGGGCGAGGGTTTTTCAGCCGAGTGTTCAATGGCCTGCCAGAGCTGGATCAAATAGTCCAGATCCCACTGCAGCTCTTCACTGTTTTTGCCAACGCCGGCAGTGCGTACGATCAATCCCATATCGTCTGGGATTTGCAACTCGCTCATCGCTTCTCGCAGTTCGGTACGGTCTTGCCCCTCTATCCTTCGTGAGACACCGCCCGCCCTGGGATTATTTGGCATCAGTACAAGATATCTGCCCGCCAGGGAGATGAAGGTGGTAAGTGCAGCCCCTTTATTGCCGCGTTCCTCCTTCTCGACCTGAACAATGACCTCTTGCCCCTCTTTGATCGCTTCTTGAATATTTACCCGGCCGGATGCGGTTCGGGCCTTATCGGTAAAATAGTTTCTACCGATCTCCTTGAGTGGCAGGAAACCATGGCGCTCTGCACCATAGTCGACAAAGGCGGCCTCAAGGCTGGGTTCGACGCGTGTGATGCGTCCTTTGTAGATGTTGGCCTTTTTCTGTTCTCGGCCGGGGATCTCTATATCGAGGTTGAATAGTTTTTGGCCATCGACGATAGCAACGCGCAACTCTTCAGGTTGAGTTGCGTTGATCAACATACGTTTCATTTTGTTATATCCATACAACCATCCAGCGTCGCCACCAACTGGCGCGCAGGGACAACCACTAAGACTGAGGCAGGCAAACAGAATACCTGCTCGAAGTCATAGAGCATCACTACACAAACCCTGGGAACCGGGTTTGATTCCAGGCTAGAAAACTAGCTCGGACGGTTGAAAAACTGTTAAAGTCCGCCGTTTGGGATCGGCTACTGATCGAACTGTATTAATGGCGCTCAAAGCAAGGGAGAGCGACATGGCCTTGTTAATTTGACCCGGCATCTATTCCCGAAGTTTAGTCCGAGTATGTGGACTAACTCGATAATTGCTCTGGCGCGGAGGGTTCAGATAAGAGCCAGGTCCAAAGGGCACCTGTGCGCCTGGCTGGATGACCGGTTGCGCCGAGATAATTAGACTGGGCTGCAATCGATCACATACCGCGCGGGTGCCGGCGGTTGCGACAATTCGCTAGCCAGCACCTGAAAAACTGTTAGTGAATATAGCAATCTTCACTCTTAACATCAATCATTCAACTGAATTAAATCGCCGTTAAATGTCAGAATCAAAAAAGAATTCTCCCTCAGTCAGATTTGTTGAGGTGGCTCCGGAGTATGCTGGTCAGCGGATCGATAATTTCCTGTTGCGGCAACTCAAAGGGGTACCCAAGAGCTATATCTACCGAATTCTGAGAAAAGGGGAGGTAAGGGTTAATAAGGGCAGGATTAAAGCGGTTTACAAATTGAAAGCCGGGGATTCAATCAGGATTCCACCTGTCCGCATGGACCAGCAAGCGTCTGCGCCACGTCTGTCTGAGCAGCTGCGATCCAGCCTGGAGCAAGCAGTAGTCTTTGAGGATGAGAGATTACTGGTACTAAACAAGCCTTCCGGTATGGGGGTACATGGGGGCAGTGGTGTGAGTAGCGGCATTATTGAGGCATTTCGGGTAATGAGGCCCGATGAGAAGCAGTTGGAACTGGTGCATCGACTGGATCGGGACACCTCAGGCTGTCTGTTGATCAGTAAACGGCGTAGCGCCTTGCGGGCACTCCATGAACTCATTCGCGAAAACCGGGTCGATAAGCGATATCTTGCATTACTCTCAGGGAGTTGGCGCAAAGGGCAGCAAAATGTGGATATGCCGTTAAGGAAAAACACCCTACAAGGTGGGGAGCGCGTGGTTAGGGTTGATGCTGAGGGAAAACCTGCTCAAACTCATTTTAAACGGCTACAGCGATTTAAGGAGGCAACATTGGTTGAAGTGGAACTGATTACCGGGCGCACCCACCAGATTCGTGTGCATAGTGCATGGTTAGGCTCTCCTGTATTGGGAGATACAAAGTATGGTGATGAGGAAGCCAACAAGCGCATGCGAGAGATTGGTTTGCGACGACTCTTTCTACATGCACATCAAATCAGCTTCCGCTTGCCAGGTGAAAAACGGGATTTAACCATACAGGCACCCTTGCCAAAAGCATTGGAAGATCTCCTGAAAAAACTGAATAATTAACATGAAATTTAAGCTATTAGTGTTTGATTGGGATGGAACTTTAATGGATTCTGAGGCACGTATCATTGAATGCGTGGAGGCAGCAATAAAGGACCTGGAAATGCCACTGCCAAGCCAGGAAGCCATTCGTAATATCATTGGCTTGGGGTTACGTGAAGCCGTCCATACACTCTTTCCCGACAGTGACGATGAGTTGCATATTGATATTGCTACCCGCTACCGGGTCCACTTCTTCAGTGACTGTGAATCACCTTCGCAACTCTTCGAGGGAACCAGGGAGGTCATCAGCGAGCTTTCGCAACAGGGATATCTTCTAGCTGTTGCAACGGGTAAAGGACGCAAGGGGCTGGATTACGCATTGGAGACTAGCGGATTGGGGGACTATTTTCACCTGACCCGTTGTGCAGATGAGACCTTTTCCAAGCCTCATCCTGAGATGCTGCATCAGATACTTGAAGAGACAGGAGTCGAACCCCGACAGGCGCTGATGATCGGAGATACCGAGTATGACTTGGAAATGGCTGTCAACGCAGGTATACCTGCATTGGGGATGACCTATGGTGTTCATGCCTATGAACGACTGCTGAAGCACAATCCGCTGGCCTGTCTGGATCGAATTACGGATATTCCAGCCTGGTTGGGCAAGTGTTCGGCTAATGGACTATCCGGATCGGATTCTCAGCCAATTGGGCCATAATCCTAGATTCCGCAGTTGACCGCTGCTATCTGACGTAAGGTAATGATATGCCGAATCAAATAGTGCATTTTTCTCGCACCCATTGGGTGGTTGTGGAGCGCTACATGGATTTGTGAAAAATCCCTGTTCAACTGCGGATTCTAGGATAATAGAATCTTTAGTAAAGCATTTGTTTACAACTAATTAAAAGGTATTTTTTAATGTCGGAACATAATAGTGGAGAGGGTAGAAATCAGTCCGAGCCCAGCCGTTGGGAAAGGGACTTACTCAACCGTATGGTGATGGCGACCGTAGCCGAAAACCGCCGTAGCCGCCGTTGGGGGATTTTCTTCAAACTCCTTACCTTTGGTTATCTCTTCCTGATTCTGGGAATATTTCTTTGGTCGGACAAACTGCAGGTTGCACAATCCAGTGCGAAGGAATACACCGCGCTGGTCGAGGTGAAAGGGCTGATCTCATCGGAGTCCAAGGCCAGCGCCGATAAAATAGTGACCGGTCTGCGCAGCGCCTTTGAAGATAAAAAGACCAAAGGGGTTATCCTGCGAATGAATACGCCAGGTGGCAGTCCGGTGCAGTCTCGCTATATCAATCGTGAAATCATGCGCCTTAAAGAGAAGTATCCAAAGATACCGGTCTATGCCGTGGTAGCAGATATCTGTGCCTCGGGGGGTTATTACATCGCCGCTGCGGCTGACAAGATCTATGCAGACGAAGGGAGCATCGTGGGCTCCATCGGCGTATTGATCAACGGTTTTGGCTTTGTTGATGGTATGGAGGAGTTGGGCATCGAGCGGCGACTTCTCACGGCTGGTGAGAACAAGGGCATACTCGATCCATTCTCTCCACTGGACGATAGTGACATGACCCACATTCAACGTATGCTCGATCAACTGCATGGCCAGTTTATTGAGACGGTTAAAGAGGGCAGAGGAGATCGCCTTAAAGTTGAGCAATACCCGGAACTGTTCAGTGGACTCTTCTGGAGTGGTGAAGACGCACGAAAAATGGGACTCATCGATGAGTTTGGCAGCAGCAGCTTTGTCGCCAGGGAAGTGATCGGCGCGGAAGAGATTGTCGACTTCACACAGAAAGAGGAGGTATGGGACCGTTTGGCACGAAATTTAGGTGCCGGTGCAGCTGAGGTACTGGCGACAATCAGTGGGTTGGGAAATGGTCTATCTATCCGGTAATTGAATGTGGAAAGAGTGGGGGGAGGCAGGTGCCCCTTTCTCACTCTTTATCTTCTGCATTACCAAGATACTAGGGCCTATTAACAGATCCGTGGTAACGGATCGTCCTCAAGCTCCTCCAGAATACGCGCGCCACCCAATTCAGTGTGAAGAACAACATAGGGATCGGCTTGTTTGGTCTCTCCGATCAATGCCGCTAAATCACCACCTGGCTGGTTTCGCCATAATGCCAGAGCCTGATCAGCATGATCGGCATCTACGACGGCAACGACTCGTCCTTCACAGGCTAGGAATAGGGGGTCATACCCGAGCATCTCACACACGGAGTTGACTGGATCGCGTACCGGGATGGCAGCCTGGTTGAGATTTACCTGTAGCCCAGTTGCCCTACAGATTTCATGGGCCACCGTGGCGAGTCCGCCACGAGAGGGATCGCGCATGAAACGCAGTCCTGAAAGATCAAGAAGGGCCTGGGTAAAGGGTAAGACACTGGCAGCATCAGATAATAAGTCACCACGCAGCCCAAACTGCTCACGGGCAAGCATGACAGAAATGCCATGATCGCCGACAGGACCGCTCACCAGTAGTTTGTCTCCCGGCTCGATTTGATTCATTCCTAATCTGTATGCGGGGATCTTTGAACCCTATGCCTGTTGTCGCAAGATAGATACCACCACCTTCACCGCGTCTTACCACTTTGGTATCGCCTGCGACCACTGCCACATCAATTGCCTTTGCAGCATCTGCGATACCTTGAATGATGCGCTCTAAGACAGCCACTTCAAAACCCTCCTCAATAAAGGCATTCAGGCTGAGGTATTTCGGAGTAGCGCCACTCACAGCAAGATCATTGGTTGTCCCATGCACCGCCAGTGAACCGATGTTGCCTCCAGGAAACTCCAGGGGTTGCACTGTGAATCCATCAGTAGTGAATAATAACTCGTTCTGCTGGGTGATAGGCAGGGTAACAGCATCAGTCTGGATATCCAGATGTGGGTTTTTCAGGTAACGGGCAAATAACGTTTCAATGAGTTCGCGCATGTAGTGCCCGCCATTACCGTGTGCGAGAGAAATGAGGTTATCCAGTAGGGTCATTTCAATAATCTATCGCTCAATCTCCCTCAAGGAGCGTTGGGATTGAGCATTGAAACAGGGATGAAACTGTATTTTTCGGATCCCCCCCTCCCTGAAGGAGAGGGGATAAAACGTAGGTTGATTCTTTGACGAGATTAATTCTGAACAAGTGACGTACTATTCACTTTCCGCCGGTGCAGCAGGAGCTGTGGCTACTGGTGCGGCATAAGGATAACCATAGCCGTAACCGTAACCGGGATAGCCGCCATAGCCATAACCGGGATAGCCGCCATAGCCGTAACCGGGATAGCCGCCATAGCCGTAACCGGGATAGCCCCACGGACCACCCCCCCATGGACCACCGTAGTAGTCATCATCATCAAACCAATCAAAAGGACCCCAGAAGGCCTGTGCAGGTAGTGTTGCAAGCAGTGCGGATCCAGCGACAGTAGCAATGACAGCAGTTTTCAAGATTTTTTTCATGGCAAGTTGTCTCCTTCGTAACACTTTTTCATGTTTGGGTGGGCTTCAGGTAACCAACCTTCACATCCCTTTTCTATTGTGTGAGCGGTCCATTGCCTTTGCGGCGATTCCTTGAACCTGTTAAATACTATAAGACAGTCGAAAAAAAAATGCTTGATCTAAATCATCAAATTACTAATTGTTAATATGGGTTAATTCAGATCAGCCTGACTAGACGGTGGAAGGCCATCTGAATCTGTTCTGGGGTATTGTGAAAATGGGGTGAAAAACGGATACCCCCACTTCGATAGGCACACAGAACCTGTTCTTTCATCAAGGCATGGTAGAGCATCTGGTTATTCACATCCGGTACCTGAAAAGTGACGATTCCGGCCCGGCACTCTCGGTTCCGAGGTGTCAGTAGCTCAAATCCCAAACTATCAATCTTCTCGATTATCGTATGGACGCGGTTTTCAATAAGGGAGGTAATTGACTCAATACCTATCTCCAGAACAAGTGAAAGACTGGCGTGCAGTGCATGTATACCCAGCATATTCGGACTGCCACACTCGAAGCGGCGTGCCGTTATAGCCGGTTGCCATTCAGTGCGGTCGAATTCACCCATGGCCTCCACCATGTGCCAACCAAACTGGTGCAGCTTGAGCTGGTGTCGAAGCTCCCGACGACAATAGAAAAGGGCAACACCCTCCGGACCGAGCATCCATTTATGCCCATCGGCTACCACTACATCAGCTTGACAGCTTGCAACATCGAATGGAACGGCCCCCAGGCTCTGTATGGCGTCTATGACTAAGAGTATCTGTTGTCGTCGACAGAATTCACCTAGCAGCTGTAACTGCAGACGTCGTCCACTGGCGTACTGAACAGAACTCACGGCCATCAGCCGAGTGCGACCATCACAGCTTGCTATCAGGTCCTGCTCAGGATTGTGGGTGGCATCGAGATCCAATAAACGAATCTCTACCCCTTTGGACTTCAGTGACTCCCAAACAATCCGGTTTGAGGGAAACTCCTGGGCAATCGAAACAATGTTTTCGCCGGGCTGCCAATCCAGGCCGTAAGCAACTTGAGAAAGCCCTTCCGAAGTGCTCTTCAGTAACGCGATATCGTCAGCAGATGGCGCATTGATCAGTTTGGCCAAAAGGGCACTCAATGATGTTTCCTGCCCTAGCCATTGTGGATAATTCAATGAGCCCTGGCTTCCATTTTGATTTGCAAAGGAGCAAACGGCCGCTACTGTGGCATCAGGCCAGGGGGCAACTGCTGCATGATTAAGGTGAATAATCGCTGGATCGAGGGAGAAATAGCTCACAATCATCCTTTATGAATGGTTTGCGTTATATTGCAAAGCCATACTGAAACATAATCAGGGTTAGTAAGATGCAACCAATGATCATAAAGCATGATGCTAAAAATGAGTACTTTTTCCAGGAAGGATGCTACATCAATGAACTATCAAACCATTCACAGGACACCGACCTGTCCATAGCCCAGGCAAGGTTGAGCCCCGGCAACACAACGCAATGGCATTGCCTGGAAAACACGACTGAGCGTTACCTCATATTAAGCGGGTGCGGGTCAGTGGAGATAGGGGAGTTACCGGCCCAGTCGGTAGTGGCTGGTGATGTTGTGTTAATCCCGCCAGGTGTGGCTCAAAGGATCAACAATGCAGGAGATGAAGATCTGCTCTTCCTGGCTCTCTGCACACCCCGGTTTCAGCCGGTCTGCTACCACATACTAGATCAGCAAGAAAAACAATAGATAACATGAAGTAAAATAGAATACTTAATGTAAATACTAGATACAGTTTATAAGGCCTCTGTCACAACAACGTTTTTTCTATGCCATTTATTCTATATAATTATTTAAGTATAATTTAATATAGCCGATAAATTTTGATGGAAAGGAAGTCTGATTCAGCGCGGGTTATGGAGTCAAATTGACAATTATCAGTGATTGAATAGGGATAAATAGTCACTATATTAGTGATGACTAATATGCGGTAGTGAGGTGTAATATGTCATTCCTGAACTGTAAATATTTTCGTCGGGGCGTCAAACTGGCTGGTGCATTCTTGATCGGCGGGATGCTGTTGGAAGTCATTGCTCATTTGATGGCTAGTCATATCGTTCTGTTACTCATTCAACCTGTCGCACTGGGTATGGTTTTAATCAGCCCGGTCATTATTCTATTGGCGATGGTCATCACATTGATTCCAGGTACGGGTCTCAAAGACTGTATACATTGAGTAGAAAGTCAGTTCTTTATTGACTGCCTTTGTCGGCATCAGTAACTACTTTGCCATTAGTTGGTTTGCCATGCCCGCTTCAAGGCCAAACTCCTCTTCAATCATCCGGTGCCACTGCGCTCGTTTGAAGGTTTTCTCATCGGGTACTTTTCGGTGGACAACATTGATATGGCAATCGATACAACTCTTGCCTGTCGTCTCTTCCCGATGAATGGCATTGGTATCGGCACGTTTACCCTGAATAGCTTCCAATACATGACATCGTTTGCAGGTCGCTGAATCTTTCGACTTGAACCACGTTCTTGCTGCAAATGCTGCATCAGGCAGATGCAACACGTTGATCACCGGATCATCGTAATCAGGGCCGAATATCTGAGAGAAGAGGTCTTTACCTCCCAGGAAATGGTCCCAGGTTGCTGCAAATACACCTTCGGAAACATGACAATCACCACATGAAGCTCTTACACCAGAGACGGGATTGTAATGAGTCGACTGGCGATAGGATTCAGCAGCAAGTTCCATAGAGTGGCATGTAGTGCAAAACGCCTCCGAACTGGTCAGGTGGTCGAACTCGATTAAAAATAACATAAAACCGATGCCTGCCACGCCGCCTATCACTAATGCATAAAGAACATGCCGGGTGATAAAATAGGGGAGTTTCCATCTACTACTCATTGTCTTGCCTTGTCACGTCATAACCCAGGATTGGATTGGCCTTTTGTGGTTTGTCCATCCATTGATGGTGATCAAGAGACTTTACATGTTCCTCAATGAGTGCCTTCGCCGTCTCCTTGCCGGCTACCATCTCCACTTGGGGTAAGAAGCGGGCATAGAAATTCCTACCCACCAGATACATACCCTCCCACCAGGTATGATTGGCGCTGGCCATCGCAGCGCCATGACGGGCACGTGCACCTTCATCATGCCAAAGCTCCCAGTAGGTAAACTCGATCGGTTCGTCGAACGGGACGGGGGTCAACAGTCCTTCAGAATAGAGTGCCTGCATAATGCCCTTGGCCGGTTTGCCGAATTTCTCATTGAAGAGTTTAATGACTCCATCGAACTGTTTCATGAAACTGCCGGCAAATGACTTGCTGTGACACTCCAGGCAGACCAGGTTCATGGCCTGTCGTCTACGCTTTGGTGTGGCTACTCCCTTGACTTTGCCCATGCTTCCATCACTCTTTGTGAGTTCGCTGCCGCGTCTGGGTGACGTCTGGGATTCAGGTAGTTCCAGTTTATCGCCATCTTCAAACACAACCAGCTGCTGTCTTTGTGAGATTGGCGTATTTAAACTCCAAACATTACGCATACCGACGTCATGAGTGGCCTTCAGCTTTCCTGCTGCGCCCATATGACAGGTTACACAGGTGGGTGCTGCGACATAGTCCTTACCCGCAACCCAACTATCGCTGGTCAATGCCATCTCATCCCTGTGAGATTGAAACTGCATACCATGCTTGGAGGCTTCGTAAATTGCCTTATCGGGTGAATCTGGACCCGAATGGCATCGAACGCAGGCACTTGGTTCCCGTGCCTGGGCCTTGGAAAATCGATGTTTTCCATGACAGGATGAACAGGAACCTTTTGAGCCATCCGGGTTTATCCGGCCAATACCCGAGTTTGGCCAGGTGCTGGGGTCAATCGTGCCATCGCCACGCAATTTGACCTTTGAGCCGTGGCACTGGTCACAGCCCGCCGCTACGATGGCATCACCACCTACATGGCCCGCCAGGGCGGGCAGCCTGTTTTCGATGATTGTCGCTGCCTCGGAATGAACAGAGCCTTTCTGCTGTTCATACTCGACTGTATGACATCGGGAGCAGTCGAGGGGAGAGACAATGGTAGCAATAACCTGTCCTTCGTGGGTTATCGCATCATTGTCTTCGACTGATGCCTTATGGCAATCGAGGCAATTAACACCCGCTTCCGCATGAGCACTCTTGTGCCATTGTTGTGCCAAGCCGGGCGACGCTTTTTCATGGCAACTGATGCACTCCTTTCCAAGCGGATCGCCCCACTGGTTGGGATCAACGGTGACTTTTGCTGCAAACAGGGTAGGGTGACAGCAAATCAGGGCAAGACACAGAAGACGCCTCAGCAGGGACAGATTCATTCACGATCTCCTTAAGCTGGAGTGTCATATCGTGCATCCTAGCCAGATACTGCATTAGGCGTTATTTAGATATTGGAATTATTAGTGACAATCGCAGCTGTAGTTTTTGTTCTTTGGACATGCCTGCAGAACAGGCCATGCAGGATTGATCTTACCGTTTTTTAGTTGAAGAGTTATTAGTTACCCGATCATCTTATCATGATGTTCCATACAGATTATGATATGCATCATAAATGTAGGCTTATTTAAACAGGATTGATCTACATTCGATATTACACACATGAGGGTGACGGTGGCAAGGATGCTTTGTGAATAATTTAACACTGTAACTGTCAATGAGAATTATCAATTAAGCTAAAACAATACTTAAATATAAAAAAAGAGACTTATCAATAAATGTACTAATAAATTGCAGGGTATTTACTAATTAGTGATTTTTATCTTCTGCGCTCAATCAATAACTAACTGGTTTTTTATTTTTTATGTCAATCAATCTGTGTATGATTCTTAACCGAGAGGAAAAGAAGTATAAAAATTCTCTCTCAACCTGTATCAAGAAATAAGGAGGAACACCATGGAAGCAGCATTTGCTTCAAGGGCATACCGCGTCTTAAGCTACACATTTTCGTTACTGGTTCTATTGATAAATCCTGTGGGAGTATCGGCCAGTACCGATGAGCCAATTCATCAAATATCTTCAGAAGTCTGTCAAAATTGCCATAAAGAAATCTACAAACAGTGGAAAGGCTCAATGCACGCCCAAAGCACCGCATTGAAAGATCCGATTCATGGGACTTTCTATAAAAAAGTCGTTGGCAGTCCGACTGAAGAGGGTGTCAAACACAAGGCTTCAGGTAAGTATCCAATCTGTTTACAGTGCCATGCGCCTAATGCGGCCGTTGATAAAACAACGAAGCTCGATGCCAAGCCTGCTTATTCTGAAGGCGTCAATTGCGTCGCATGCCATACCCTGGCTAAGTTCAAAGGGACCAGTGGTAAAAACGGCAAGCTTTTATTAGGACTTAAGGCGTATGACCGAAAGAATGAATTGCAAGGTCCTCAGGGATTCAACCAGGGATTGACAAAACTGATGGCGGCGGACGATATGTTTGGTGGTGTCAGCAGTGATGATTCAAAACCCAATCCCCATACACAGGGTGAAGTGGAACTGGACGGCAAGAAGGTTCCTGCATTACCAATGGCGGGAAATCCCGGATTGATGAAGACCAATGCAGCCTGTATGGGTTGCCATGATAAGCGCAATAATCCACATGGCGTACCGCTTTGCCAGACCGGCAATGAATATGCTGGCAGTAATGTCAATTGCCAGTCTTGCCATATGCCGATCGCCGGGGGTATGGCGGATCACGGTATGGGGGGTGGACACAATCATGCCATGTTGAAACGCAGTGTTGTCTTCACCCTGGATGCAGTCAAAGAGGGTGATAATCTGAATGCAACGGTAAAGCTGAAGAATATGCAGCCTCACAGTCTGCCGACTGGCGCTCCTTTCAGAAATATTTATCTGAAACTCTCCGCTTACGATGCACAGGGTAATGTTGTCTGGCAAAACGCCGAAGGCCATCCAGCTAAGGACGACTCAAAGGCCTACTTCGCCTATCTGCTGGCGAATGACAAAGGTGATCCCGCTATGCCTCCTACAGCGACACAATTGGGTGTCGACTCGCGTCTGAAACCCTATGAAGAACGTATACTTTCATACAGTATTCCTGCAAAAGGCTCAGTGCTTGTACGGGGTGAACTGTTCTACAACCTGCTATGGCCTGTACTGGTCAATAAATTTAAACACCTGCCTGAAGACTTGGTTGCACCTGAGTCGATAGCTGTTGCAGAGGTTACTCTATAAGCTAGTATTCGTCCGGAAACGCACACTTTTTCTAAATCACGTCGTCCCGGTACATGCCGGGACCCAGCGTGTTCAACGTCATACTGGGTACTAGATGCGTCTGGATAACGGACACTGCTTTTTATGGGCGGACACTAGTCGGTCTGAGTCCTCATGCCGGTTCACGCCGGTGTGAGGACAGTTTTGAAAATCTCCGTTACCGGAGGACGTTATGTGCTCGAAAAACTGCTGTACGCTTCGTCTGGTTTCACTGTTATCTCTACTCTCTTTACTGCTATTCACTGTTGCTTTGCCAGCAGCAGAAGCGATCATTAAGACCACAGCCGATCACACCAAGTTCGATGAGCTTCAGCAGACGTTCAATACAGGTCCGGAGGTTACCCAAGCCTGCCTGAGTTGTCATACAGAGGCCTCAAAACAGATACATAAAACCAAACACTGGTTGTGGAAGTTCACTCACCCTGATACGGGTGAGGAGTTGGGCAAACAGACAATTGTAAATAATTTTTGTGGGGCCTATGCTCGCTGCACCAGTTGTCACATTGGCTATGGCTGGAAAGACAACAGCTTTGATTTCAGTTCTGAGACGAACGTTGACTGCCTTGTTTGTCACGATACCACGGGAACCTATAAAAAGTTTCCTACCGGTGCAGGTCACCCACCCTATGTAGATAAACCCTTTCCACCCAGAAGCAAGAAGATCTGGAAGGCACCCGATTTATCGCAGGTTGCCCAGCGTGTGGGTAAAACCAGTCGTAAAACTTGTGGTGCCTGCCATTTCTATGGTGGCGGGGACGATGGAATCAAACATGGTGATCTCGACTCCAGCATGACCAATCCAAACCTGGCATTGGATGTCCACATGGGTACGGATGGATTGGATTTCGCCTGCAGCACATGTCATCAAAAAGAGGGGCATGATGTATCGGGTAGTCGTTACACCACTCAAGCCAAAGATATACACGGTATCGATATCCCAGGTCGTGATGACAACATCCGCTCAACTTGAGAGTCCTGTCATGGTGACAAACCACATCCTGTTACGGTGAACAACAAACTCAATGACCATACCAACAAAATTGCTTGCACAACCTGCCATATTCCCACCTACGCAAGAGGTGGCAGACCCACCAAGACCTGGTGGGACTGGTCAATAGCCGGTCGTATGAGCAATGATGGAAAACACATCAAAACCAAGGATGCACAGGGGTACGTTAACTATGTAACCAAAAAGGGCTCTTTCGAATGGGGTGAAAACCTGCTCCCTGAATATGCCTGGTACTCCGGTAATATTCGCTATAAGCAACTTGATGAGAAGATCGATCCAAACGGTGTCGTGGCCATTAATAACTTTGAAGGGAGTTACGACGATCCTGATGCGAGAATCTGGCCATTCAAGGTTATGCGAGGTAAACAACCCTATGACAAGGGCAATAATACGCTAGTGACGACGCACCTTTTTGGCAAGGATAGGAATGCTTATTGGAAATCATTTGATTGGAACAGAGCCATCAAAGCCGCCATGGATGCCTGCAATGCTGACTACAGTGGAGAGTATGGTTTCATAGAGACAACCTATCATTGGCCATTGGCACACATGGTATCACCCAAGGAAGAGGCACTGGGCTGTGAAAGTTGTCATGCGAAAGAGGGGCGTTTAGGTAATCTCAGTGGTTTCTATATGCCCGGACGTGATAACTACTACTGGGTCGACCTTTTCGGTTGGCTGGCAGTATTAGGTACAGCGGGGGGTATCTCCTTACATGGCCTGGGCCGATTGTTATCAAAGTCCAACAGGAGATAACAGTAATGAGTCAAATATACTACTTCAGTCTCTTTGAACGTTTCTGGCACTGGTCTCAGGCAATACTGATTTTCGGTATGCTGACTACTGGTTTTGAGATTCATGGTACGTATCAGTTATGGGGTTATGAGCAAGCGATTAATCTGCATACATTCATGGCATGGGTGTTGATCGGATTGTGGCTGCTGGCGCTTTTTTGGCACACCACCACCGGTGAATGGTGCCAGTATCTCCCCAGTGATGCCGATACTATGATGTCAATGGTTAAATACTACCTGGTCGGTATCTTTCTCGGGGCACCTCATCCTTTTCACCGGAAGAGGGCGGAGAAGCACAACCCTATGCAACGTATGGCCTATCTCATTCTTACGATGGTCATTTCACCTATTATCTGGTTGAGTGGCATACTCTATCTTTTCTATCAATACTGGCCTCTGATAGGCATGAGCGGTACTTCTTTGGGTCCAGTTGCGGCAGTGCACACTATCGGCGCATTCGCCATACTTAGTTTTATTCCAATACACCTTTACCTTACTTTGACAACCAGTGAAGAGCCGTTTGGTTATTTGAGAGAGATGATTATCGGACATGAAAGAAAGCGTGGTTGATTAACTAAATTCGGTATTGCTAGTGTAGTGTCCTGAATAAAATATTCATTTATAATTCCCAGTGTTCCGGTTTATGGCAAAGGAAGGAAAAAATGAATTCAGCAGTTG
>JAHXHU010000091.1 GCA_025656375.1 Candidatus Thiodiazotropha sp. (ex Ustalcina ferruginea)
TCACCATTCCAAGTGAAACGCCCTGTGCGGAGCCGCATGCAGGGTGTTGTGGGGGCTGGGGGTTAGAGACCCCCGGCTACCCGATTGATCCATGGGCAGTTCCGGATTGCTGGCCCACTCCTGTGTCGATCCGTCATAGAGTCTGGCCCGCTGGTTGCCCAGGATTTCGTGAGAGACGAACCAACCCAGGGCAGCCCGATTGCCGGTATGACAGTAGTTGATCTGATGCCCATCCAGGGAAACATGACTCGCGTTGTAGATACGTCGCAGATTGTCAGCTGAGTGTAACTTACCGCTGCCGTTTACAGTCAGCCAATCGTAATTGAGGTGTATCGCCTGGGGCAGACTGCCAGCCCTCTCTTTACCACCGCCACCGTAGATGCCGAGAAATTCAGCTCTGCTACGGTTGTCAACAACCAGAGCGCCACTATCGATGGCAGATTTCACAGCCTCGACACCGGGATTCATCTGTTTTCGGTAGCTAGCCGTGAATTTCCTGGGTTTGAGTTGATGATTACCCTTCTCAAGAGGGTGGATTCGTTTCTCCGCATAGCCGATCAATCCGCCATCTAGAATTGAGACCCGATCATGACCCAGTACCTTGAAAGTCCAATAGACCCGGGCGGCAATGGCCATGTCACCGGCACTGGTGCCGAGTGAAATCAACACAACATGGGCGTTATTATCAATGCCCAGTGAACCGATCAGTTTTTCAACTAATGGTACCGGTGGTAATACTTTCGGTTGGTCCTTTTTTTCGACTCGCCACTGGGCATACTGGGTGTTGATCGATCCTGGGATGTGGAAACGCAGGTAGTTCTGATTATCCTGTAAATCGAGTAGCACCAGATCAGGATTGCCCTTGTTATTCTGTAGCCATGTAACGGAAACCAGTGGCTCAACTGCAGTGGCATGGGTACCGATTATCATCAGCAGGTAAAGAATAAGGAGTCGTTTCATTTTTTTATCACCTGGAAAGGTAGCGAGTTGCCTGCATGATTGCATCTATCATCAATGAGATCGATATCTTGCAGGAAAGTTGCGTCAAGGCCCCAAAAGCATTGCAGCTCTGGTAATCACAGCGCTCTGTGTCAGAATAGCGTGACTATGCAACAATCAATACTCATGATATTCAGGACAGGACTTTTCCTCTTGCTTGCTGTGGCGGGTGTCGCCGTGGCTGATGATTTCGATGATGCTATGGCAGCTCTGACAAAGGGGGAGCACCAGGAGGCCTACCGGGGCTTTAAGCGTCTTGCCAAAAGAGATCATGTCGAAGCCCAGTTTCAGCTCGGTATGCTCTATCTGTTTGGTAAGGGTGTGGAACTGGATGCATCACAAGGCATTGGATGGCTGAAGGAGGCTGCAGAGAGTGGTTCTTATCTGGCAGCCAACGAGCTGGGACAGATCTACTTGTCTGGCAAGGGTGTGGAAAGGGATGAAGCAGAAGCGATAAAGTGGTTGGAGCTGGCCACGGAGATTGCTGAACAGAATGAAGGGGAGGCCGAGGATGGCTGTGAATAGTCAGACTCGAAATGCATGAAATTCAGCGACTTCGGCTTCGAGGAAAATCCCTTCGCGATCACCCCGGATCCTCGCTACCTCTATCTCAGTAGGGGCCATGAAGAGAGTCTCGCTCACCTGATCTACGGGACCGGCCCGAATGGTGGGTTCGTCCTACTCACCGGGGAGGTGGGGACAGGTAAAACACTGCTGCTACGTAGTCTATTGGCACAGCAGTTAGAGAATGTAGAGATTGCCCTTATTCTCAATCCCCGCCTCTCCAGGCGTGAATTTATCGCCACCATTTGTGATGAGCTGGGTGTTGTCTATCAAGGCCCACCCTATTCCCTGAAAATGCTCATTGATGCCCTGACCCAGCGCCTGTTGAAGATCCATGCAGAAGGCAAGCATACGGTATTGGTGGTGGATGAGGCGCAAAACCTAAATCCGCGGGTGTTGGAGCAGGTCCGTCTGCTGACTAATCTGGAGACATCTCGGCATAAACTACTGCGTATTATCCTGGTAGGGCAGCCTGAGCTTCAACAGATGTTGGCGCGCAAGGAGATGAGACAGGTCGATCAGCGCATTACCGCGCGCTACCATCTGTCGCCGTTGAATGCCCAAGAGACACATCGCTATGTTACCCACCGTCTTGCCGTTGCCGGGGTCCGTGAAGATCTGTTCACACCCTCAGCCTTGCATCTGGTGCATCGCCTCTCCGGCGGTATACCGAGAATAACCAACTCTATCTGTGAACGGGCGTTATTGGCTATCTACACAACCGGCAAGCAGCGGGTGGGGATGAGGTTGGTATGGCGGGCCGCGCAGGAGGTAAAGGGACGAAGGAATCATCGACATCGTTGGTTATGGTCAGGTGCCTTGTTACTCCTCCTGGGAGGGGGTGCGTATTGGTACAGTCAGCTGGGACAGGATCAAGGCGCAGTAAGTGTTGAGCAGGCTACTCCTCCTGAACCGGCAATTCCAAGTCTGCCACCTGTTGCGGAAAAAAAAGTGGCTATCGAGTTACCCTCGTTACCAGTGAAAGAAGTTGTCGAAGAGAAGCTTCCAGAACCGCTACCAGAAAAGGTCACTCCCAAGCTGAGCCAGTCGTCACCGCTCTCAGTTGAGTCGCCAGATCTGCTTGAGCCGCAGCCTCCGAAAGCAGTTCCAGGGCAAATGATGGATGATACTGTCCCGGTTGAAATTTCCTTGGAGAGGCTTTTCAACCAGCCACAAAATAGCTTTATCATCCATCATAAACTGCTCACATTATGGGAAAAATCGCAGCCTCTTCGGCCTACTCCACCCCCTTGTTTGCAAGTAACAGAGTTTGGTTTGCGATGCCTCAAAGCACATTTAGATTGGGAGGGTGTGCTGCTTCTCAACAGGCCCCTATTGATTCAGCTTAAACAAGGAAAACTAAAACGCCTGTTGCTGGTGAATCATGTTGATGACGAATGGTTACTGGTGGATAGCGGTGAACAGCAGGGAGTGTTACGCCTGGCACAATTGAAGCCCTACTGGACGGGTGATTTCATTATGTTGTGGCGCCCCTTAGCGGGTGTTGCCTTGATTGGAGAAGGCTCTGCCGGTTCGGCGGTCACTTGGTTGCGCAAGCGTTTGCAACTGATAGATGGCGAGGAGTTACCAAAGACTGAGGGTCTGGATCGATTCGACAGCGCTTTAGAGCGTAGATTACGGGTTTTTCAGCGTCTATATGGACTAGAGGATGATGGGATTGCAGGTCAACAGACACAGATCTATTTGAATAATCTGGCCCTCCCGGTTGAGACGCCGACACTGGTGTCTGACCTGGACCAGGTGGGGGATTGAAATGTCTTTGATTCTGGAGGCGCTGAAAAAAGCTGAGCGCCAGCATAAACTCGGTGAAGTACCGAGTATTTCTGCGGATATGGAACAACCACCTGCCACCACATCGGGCCGGTTGGGTTGGGTGATGTTGGCCCTGTTTTTCATTGTCATCCTCTGGATAGGCATCTATCTGGGAAGTAACAGTTGGCTAGCTCAACAGGGAGAGACGACGGAATCTTCAATGCCTCCACCTGTGCAGCTGAAACCGCAGCAAAATGAGATATCGTCAACTAAAGAAGTGGTCAGGGCACCTGAATTACAGGATACAACCCAACTTCAGTCAGCGACTGAGGAGCATCTGCCGACCACTCCTGTTGCTCCCCTCCCTGAAGCCGAACCTGAACAGGTCATCGTACCTGAACAACCACCTAATCCACCAAAGCCTTTGCATGAGATGCCGAGTGGGTTCGTTTCCCATTTGCCGTCAATGAACATCGATATCCACAGCTACGATAAACGTTCAAATAAACGATACGTACTTATTAACATGGAAAAGTATCGGGAGGGGGACTATCTCGCCGAAGGGCCAATGCTCGTAGAGATTCTCCCCAATGGTGCAGTCATGGAGCATATGGGAGAGCGGTTTATTCTACCCATCGGCAATCAGTGACCTGTACTCGTTTTGAATCAGTTGTTAACGTGCTACCAAGTACTAGTACTCCATCAAAATTTTCTTAATGGAATTCTAGACGTGATGCTATGAAGCCTTGCCCATGGGGTAGATCGTATGAAGAATAGAGTCCAACTCGGATTCGATTTCGTGACTGACGAGCTCACAATCTTCCAGGCTCAGGTCTGCCTTATTCATCGCGCTAGGGTGAGGTCTCAACAGACCGCTGCCGAATTCGCCACCTGCCACTTTTCCCTCGGCAAGCAGTGATGCGATATGTACTATCGCTGTCTCAACCGGACAGTGTTGGGCACGCATAGGCTCACAATGGAATTCACTGGTTTCGATCAAGCAATCAGGGAGACGCCACTGACGCATCAATGTGGTGCCGACACGTGCATAGTCAAGACCGATCACTTCACGTTCTGTCTCTACTAACGGCCTCTGCTGTTGTTGAGAGAGGGATAACGCCTCCAGGGTAAGCTCCGGCACGCTCTGGTAGAGAATCATGTGTCCCAGATCAAACAAAAGACCCGACACAAAGAGCCGTTCGCTATCCATAAATCCACGCTGTTTCGCCAGAGCTTGCGCGCTTAAGCCGCAGTAGACACTGCGTCGCCAAAACAGGTGCATATCGAGACTGGATGTGGTGTTCTTGGAAAAGGCCTCAGCCACCGATGTGGCCAGAGCCAGATCGTGAATCTGCTGGGTGCCTAACAGGTTCACTGCACGAAATACTGTCTCTATCTTGGCTGACAAGCCGAAATAGGGGCTATTGATCAATTTGAGTACGCGGGTGGTAAGGGCCGGGTCAATTCGGATGGCATCGGCGACATCCTCAAGGCGATACTCTGGACTATCGATGATGCCCTTAAGCCGAACATAGGCTTGAGGCAGGGATATCAGCTTACAATCGCGCGTGACCTTTTCCCACAGGGTGGACATGTCGTTCCCTCATGAACAGATTGTGTACCTACAGACACAAGCCGAGTAATACACCAGTATATCTCAATTTGAGATCAACCATGTTCCAGCGGTTTGCGTGAACTATACACAATCTGCTGGTTTTGCCTAGCTTAGTCTCAATCTTAGTTGAGATAGATCAACTTTAACCTTAATGAGTATGATTTACCTTTAGATTACAGGAATGTGGAGTGTTGCAAAAGTTGACCTCATCAGTAGCCTGGGGTTCTCGCCATGGCCCATACATCAACACGCTTGGCGCCGGCCCTTTTCAGGGTCTTGCTAAGTTCTGTCACGGTCGCACCCGTGGTAATGACATCATCGAACAGCACCAGATGGGCACCCTGAATATCACCGCACACTTCGAATGCCTGTCGCAGGTTCTTTTGTCTCGCTTTTTCGCACAAATCAGATTGCGCCTGGGTATACCGAACACGTCGGCAGAGTTGCCAGTTCACAGGCAGATGGTAGTGCCTCGCTACCACCCGAGAGAGCTCCAGTGACTGGTTAAAGCCCCTTTCCTGAAGGCGTAGTGGATGCAAGGGTACGGGGATGATCAGGTCTGGCCTTGTAAATGTCTCACCCATGCGATCAGTCAGCACCCTTGCCAGTGGTTCGACTAGATAGAGTTTTCGATGAAATTTGAGTCCACTGATGAGTTTGCTCACCGGGGGTTCATAGCGGAGTGGGGCGAAGCTTTGTGAGTAGGGGGGTTGTTTTTTAATACAGCGACCGCACAACATGTCTGGGGAGACGCTGGGTGGCAAAGGCAGTGCACAAATGGGGCAGGTGTGATGATTGAAGGGTAGGGAGCGGTAGCAGGCCGGGCAGAATTGCGGTTTGTAATCCCCTGCTGCTCCACACAAAAGGCAGCCACTGGGGTAGAGGAGTGATTGTATGGAATTTAGCCAGTTGTTTACTTTCATAACCTTCCTTGGTTGACAGGGGATGATCAATCCTTACCATATGCCCACTGCTGCGCACCGTACAGACCAATCACCAACGGGTGGATCAACATGACCGACACCATATTACGCCATGACTGGGGCCTGGATGAAATAGAAGCCCTGCTTGATCTACCCTTCAATGACCTGGTTTTTCGAGCCCAGTCTATTCACAGGGCTAATTTCGACCCTAACCAGGTGCAGATGAGTAGTCTGCTCAGCATCAAGACCGGTGCCTGCGCCGAGGATTGCGGCTACTGCTCTCAGAGTGCCAAAAATACCACTGGCCTGCAGGCAGAAAAATTGATGCCGCTGGAAGAGGTGGTAGCGGCCGCTGGGGTGGCCAAGGAGAAGGGTGCAAGCCGATTCTGTATGGGTGCTGCCTGGCGTAATCCAACGGATAAGAATCTGCAGCGGGTTATTGAAATGGTCGAGGCGGTACACGGATTGGGCATGGAGACCTGTCTGACTTTAGGTATGTTGACCCAATCCCAGGCGGAACGGCTGGGTAATGCCGGACTCGACTACTACAACCACAATCTGGATACCTCACCTGAGTTCTATGGCAATGTGATCACGACTCGAACATTCGATGATCGTTTGGAGACTCTGGCCCATGTCAGGGATGCCGGAATCAGTGTCTGCTCCGGTGGTATTCTGGGGATGGGTGAATCACGCCGTGATCGGGCCAGTATGTTGCGTGAGTTGTCCAACCTGCCTCGTCATCCTGAATCGGTACCGATCAATATGTTAGTCAAGATCGAGGGTACGCCACTGTTCGACGCAGAGGCAATCGACCCGCTTGAGTTTGTGCGTACTATTGCGGTTACGCGTATGCTTATGTCGAACTCCTATGTAAGGCTCTCTGCAGGACGGACAGAAATGAGCGATGAGATGCAGGCGCTCTGTTTTCTGGCCGGTGCCAACTCGATCTTCTATGGTGAGCGCCTGTTGACCACAGACAATCCTGAAACGGATAGAGACAAAAGTCTACTCGATCGATTGGGTATAAAAACCGAGCAGGTGATTGAGACAGAGGTTAAGGCAGCCAAGGTCCCTTGCAACAAGGTCCAGGCCGGTTAATTCTTGACAGCTCATGAAGAGACTGGCAGAAACGCTGCAACAACGCCGTAAAGAGGCGCTCTATCGTACCCGGCGGGTGGTTGCTACCCCACAGCAGCCAGAATTACAGGTCGATGGAAAAAGCATGATCGCTTTCTGTAGCAATGACTACCTGGGTCTGGCCAACCATCCTGATGTGATTCGAGCCATGCAACAGGGCGCAGCCGAATATGGCGTAGGCAGCGGAGCGGCACATCTGATCACCGGACACAGCAGGCCTCATCACGCCCTTGAAGAGACTTTGGCAGAATTTACCGGTCGGCCGAGGGCGCTGCTCTTCTCGACGGGTTATATGGCCAACCTGGGTGTGATCACAGCTTTACTGAAATCAGGTGACCGGTTGTTTGAGGATCAACTCAATCACGCCTCACTAGTGGATGCAGGGCAACTCAGTCAAGCTAAAATGAAGCGATATCGGCATGCCGACCCTCACAGTTTGCGTATTCAACTGGAAACGAGTGGGGGTGGACAGGCCCTGATTGCCACTGACGGTGTATTCAGTATGGATGGTGATCTGGCGCCACTGCCGTCCCTCGTCGAACTTGCGCATGCCCATCAAGCCTGGCTAATGGTTGATGATGCCCATGGCCTCGGCGTGTTGGGTAGCGAGGGGGGCGGTACACTCAGTTATTTTAATTTGGGGCTTGAAGAGGTACCGATACTGATGGGAACCCTGGGTAAAGGGTTTGGAACCTACGGTGCATTTGTAGCCGGTAGTGAAGCATTGATCGAGACCCTGATTCAACAAGCCCGCAGTTATATCTATACGACTGCTCCACCACCTGCATTGGCGCAGGCAACCCTGGTCAGTTTGCAGGTGGCGGGCCAGGAGTCTTGGCGTCGGGAGCGATTGAAAAGCCTGATAGTGCGATTTCGTGATGCCGTGATACAGATCGGGTTGCCTCTGATGGATACGCTGACACCGATTCAACCGATCGTGGCCGGTAGTGCCCAACAAGCCGTGGCATGGAGCCAGCAACTGGAAAGCGACGGCATTCTGGTCAGCGCCATTCGTCCACCCACGGTGCCCGATGGCAGTGCCCGTCTACGCATTACCTTCAGCGCCAACCATACAGATCGGCATCTTGATCGCCTGTTGGATGCGCTCAGCAAGCTTTCTCGGGAGGTGACATGAGCCTGTCGACTGAGACGCGAGGTCAAGGCAGGGAGTTGGTGATGCTGCATGGCTGGGGGATGAACTCAGCAGTCTGGTCCGATTTTGCCGATCGACTGGCTGTCGATTATCGCGTCACCCTGATCGATCTGCCGGGCCATGGCAACAGTCCGTTTGATGGCGAGCAGGGGCTGGTTACCTGGGCCAGGGCCTGTCTTGAAGTGGCGCCTGAACAGGCAGTCTGGCTTGGCTGGTCTTTGGGTTCCATGGTTGCTCTGCAAGCTGCCCTGATGGAGCGTGCCCTAATCAATGGCATCCTGATTGTTGCAGGCATGCCGCGCTTTGTTCAGGCAGAGGCCTGGCCAGATGCGATGCCCCCACAAACGCTTGACCTCTTCAGTCAGGCGTTGGTGGATGATCATAAAAAAACCTTGGAGCGATTCCTCGTGCTGCAGATGATAGGCAGCGATCAGGCGGTGGAGATCCTAAGGAGGGTTAAATCTCGTCTGCATGAACGGCCCGATCCCATCCCTGATGCCCTGGAAGCGGGACTGGCACTTTTGAAAACATGCGATCTTCGTGAACAATTGCCCACCCTGAGTTGCCCCACCAGATGGCTCTACGGAGACCGGGACACGCTGGCTCCGTCGGCGGCATCAGCGGTGTTGCAACAGTGGCTGCCTGAGGCGACGACCCATATTGTCCGTGGGGCCGCTCACACGCCATTCCTCTCTCATCCTGAGGAGAGCCATCAATGGGTGAAGCGTAGTCTGGAGTCAATCCATGGATAGTGGCAGAGTGGATGGCATTGATAAGCAGCAGGCACGTCTTGCCTTTTCGCGGGCAGCGCCACACTACGATGAAGTGGCGGAGCTGCAGCGGGAGATCGGCCGGCGTATGTTGGATAGGCTGACCTATATTCGCCACCAACCCACTGTCATCCTCGATGTGGGTGCAGGAACCGGTGATGCGACCTTGGCACTGACCAGACGCTACAAGAAGGCCCGTACCATCGCCCTCGATTTTGCGTTGCCGATGCTACACCGGGTTCGCAAGCGGGGCAGTTGGCTGCGACGTCCAAGGTGTATCTGTGGCGATGCGGAACAGCTGCCTCTGGCAGATCAATCGGTCGATATGATCTTTTCCAATGCCGCCCTGCAATGGTGTAACGATCTGCCAGGCACATTTCGCGAATTTTTGCGGGTATTACGTCCGAACGGGATGCTGCTTTTTTCCACTTTCGGACCAGGTACCTTGCATGAGCTACGCAAGAGTTGGTCGGCAGTGGATGGTCATTCTCATGTGAGCCCATTCCCGGATATGCACGACGTTGGCGATGCCATGGTGCGGGCCGGCTTGGCTGAACCTGTGGTGGATGTGGATCGTATGCGTCTTATTTATGATGATGTGCCCTCTTTGATGCGTGACTTGAAAACACTGGGAGCACATAATGTAACCACGGATAGGCCGCGGGGATTGACGGGTAAGGGCCGACTGCAGGCCATGTTTGAAGCCTACGAAGCCTTTCGGATCGAGAGTAAGTTACCCGCCAGTTATGAGGTGGTCTATGGGCATGCCTGGGCTCCGCGGCAACGACAGGTGGATGGTGTGACCGCAATCCCTGTCGATCAACTGAAGATGCCAGGTTAAGCATGGGGAGCGGACTGTTTATAACCGGTACCGATACCGGATGTGGCAAGACAGAGGTCACACTGGGTCTGATGCACAAACTGCAACAGCGGGGTGAATGTGTAATGGGTATGAAGCCGGTGGCGTCAGGCGCGGACCCGACCGAGCATGGTTTACGCAATGAGGATGCCTTGCGTATTCAACATCAGTGCTCGCTTGAGACGCCCTATTTGGAAGTGAACCCCTTTGCCTACCAGGCTCCCATTGCCCCTCATCTGGCAGCCAAGGTATCGGATCGTCCCCTTCGACTGGATGAGATACAGCAGGGGTACGATCATCTTCAGGCGATATCGAATCGGGTGATCGTGGAAGGTGTCGGCGGTTGGCATGTTCCACTGGGGGATGATGTTACTTTGGCAGACCTGGCACGTACCCTCGATCTGCCAATGATCATGGTGGTGGGACTGCGTCTCGGTTGTATCAATCATGCATTGATGACGGCTGAGTGTATGCTCAATAGTGGGGTTCGCTTTGTCGGATGGGTTGCTAACCAAATAGATCCGACCATGCCGGCGGCAGCGGAGAATCTTGCCACCTTGCAAGCATGGCTGCCTGCCCCCTGCCTGGGTGAAATTCCCTACCTTGAAAAACCTACACCGGAAACAGTTGCTGCCTGCTTGGATGACCAGTTACTAGCACAAATTCAGTGAGTGACTGCATGCCACCCCCTATCATGTATGGGGTGATTGCATGCCAGCTATGACTATAGCCGGTGAATACGAAAGGAGACTTGATTAGGTGGCGAGTTGTGCCTTGAGCTTGTTCATGGCGTTCTTTTCGATCTGGCGGATGCGCTCTGCCGAGACCTGAAACCGGTCGGCCAGTTCGTGCAGGGTAGATTTCTTTTCACCTAACCAGCGTGCTTCGAGGATCTCTCGGCTGCGTTCGTCGAGGCCCTTCATGGCAGATATCAGCCGTTGCTTCATTTGAGTCTCGCTATCCGAAGACTCAAGTAGAGAGGCAGGTTCCATACGCATATCGCTTAAATAGCCGGCCGGTGTCGCCGTTATCTGGTCATCATTGTCATGCAGTGGTCCATCGAAGGCGATGTCCTGGCCGGAAAGCCGGGATTCCATCTCCAGAACAGTCTCGGGTTTAACCCCAAGATCCTGTGCAACATCATCGACCTCCTGCTTGGAAAACCAGCCCAGACGTTTCTTGGAACTGCGCAGATTGAAGAACAGTTTGCGTTGCGACTTGGTGGTGGCGACTTTGACGATTCGCCAGTTCTTCAGGATATATTCATGAATCTCCGCCTTGATCCAATGCACGGCAAAGGAGACCAGGCGTACCCCCATATCGGGATTGAAGCGTTTCACCGCCTTCATCAGACCCACCGTGCCTTCCTGAATAAGGTCGGGGAGAGCGAGGCCATAGCCACTGTAGTTTCGGGCAACGCGCACCACAAACCGTATGTGAGAGGTAATGAGTGTTTGCGCAGCTTGCAGATCCTTGTGATCACGTAGCCTGATGGCCAGGCTGTGTTCCTCTTCTGCGCTTAACATGGGCAGTTGGTAAGCAGCGCTGATATAGGCGTCCATACTACCGGTCGGTAGTGCTGTCAGTGCGATTTCATTGCTCATTGAGTAACCCCATTAAAAACTGCTGGATGAATATTAGCACTCTCTAGAGAGGAGTGCCAACCCAGTTTATGAGACCTGTTGCCAGGTAAAAAGTTCCTATAAGGAATGCAGGGTATTTATTTAAAATACAGTCGGTTAGATGGGGAAATAAGGGATCGCCAATGCGGTAATGGGAAAACTCTCCGCACTGATTGCAAAGACATTTAAAAATCAATCCATTACCTGGGTGTTCGTGGCGTCTCTTTATGTTCTTGCCTTATAACATCCTGTTTTAGAAGGATAATAGTTGGTCATCTGTCCAGTTGCAATCATCTTTCGCGAGCCACGTCATGCCGTTGCATGCCGGACGTGTGGTGCATGGTCGTACCGTTTACGGCCCACAGGATGGAATCCTGTAAGTCTTTGATCCCGGCATATACCTACTACTGTCGGAATAAATTTCATTGACCAGTACCCAGGTTTTTTACCTATCGTCTGATAAGACAATCTACAACTTAACCACCAAGCCCGAATAGTCTTTGTCTTATTCATCAAAATATTGGTGGGACAGGACCCCACCCTACGGTCCATTTTGAGGTGTAGGGTGGGACCCTGTTCCACCGTAAGACTTATTCCGGACAATAGTGGGCATGCGCCGGGATGACGGGTAGTGCTTTGTCTGGGTTAGGATGACAGGTAGTGCAGTTTCTGGGCAGGTACTAGTATAGGACACTACACTAATTCGGCTCAATGGCGCTGAGATGTCTTCCTACAGCGAGCCAGGATCCGATGAGTCCCAGCAGGGCACTGCCGAGCAGGAGTGTCAGTACTGTTGAAATACCGAGTGAAGAGAGGTCGAACGCACTCTGATAGAGGTTGGCCAGTTGGGCAATAGGTCCACTCAACAGCGTGATCGAGACGGCCACCAGCAACCAGGCAATGATGCCCCCGAACAACCCATACCAGAAACCGGTATAAAGGAATGGGCGGCGAATGAAGGCATTGGTGGCACCGATCAACTTGGTGATCTCGATCTCCGTCCGCCGGTTCTGGATCTCAAGACGAATGGTATTGCCGATGATGAGCAGTACCGCCATGCCGAGCAGGGCAGCGAGCACCACCACGGCCCGCTGAGCAATCACTGTAATCGCCTGTAGGCGTCGTACCCACTGAAGGTCGAGCTGGACGATTTCAGCTTCAGGCAGGAGCTTTAGTTCCCGTACTAGGCGTTGAGCTGTCTCGGCAGTAGTGAAGTCAGCCTTAGGCTGAATGATCAACAGGGCTGGCAAAGGGTTGCTGTCGAGCGCTTCCAGTGCGTCGGCATAACCGCTGAGAGCCTGGAATTCTGCCAAAGCCTTTTCTCGAGTGATCAGCTCCACATCCTCAATACGTTGATGCAGGCGTAACTTTTCAGCCAGTGAGGCTGCCTGGTCATCTCTGATTTGCTGTTTTAAAAAAAGGGATATGCTGGCACCGCTATCCCATGTGTCACTGATGCTCTGTAGGTTACCGAGCATCACATGCAGTCCGACAGGTAGGGCAAGGGCAATACCGATCACCGAGCAGGTCATCAGTGATGAGAGATGATTTCGAACCAGTCGTCCCAAGCTTGCAAGGGCTACCTGAGCATGTCGCTGTAGCCAGATTTGCGGGGCAATCAGTAAACGTTTTCTAAGGGACATGGATCGACTTCCCTATCGTGTCACCCGTCAGCTGTCCCTTGCTCAAGGTGAGCACCCGTTTCTGCATGCGCTTGATCAAGTCGATATCGTGGGATGCAATAAGCAGGGTCACGCCGACCTGATTGAACTGACTGAACAGCTCCATAATCTCCTGAGAGAGTGCTGGATCCAGGTTACCGGTCGGCTCATCCGCGAGTACCAAAGGGGGTTTGCTGACGACTGCACGGGCAATACCTACACGCTGCTGTTCACCACCGGAGAGGGTGATGGGTGGACTCTTCTCTTTATGCAGCAGACCGACCTTGTCGAGTGCTGCCCGTACCCGTCTGCCCGTCTCCTTATGGCCAAGCCCTGAAACGATCAATGGCAGCGCAACATTGTCAAAAACAGTACGGTCGTGCAGTAGTCTATGGTCCTGGAAGATCATTCCCACGTCACGGCGGTGATAGGGAATCTGGCGGTTTTTCAGGCGGGTCAGGTTGCGGTCATTGACATGTACCTGACCGGCACTGGATCGCTCGAGCAGGCCGATCAGTTTTAACAGCGTGCTCTTGCCTGCACCGGAGTGACCCGTCAGAAATACCATCTCCTCCGCTTCGATGCGCAGGCTGACATTGCTCAGGCCGGTATGGCCTCCAGGGTAGCGTTTACTGACATTGTCTAAATGAATCAAAGGGGTACTAACCTTGTGAGTCGTTTTCAAACAGGGCGTCGACAAATTCGTCCGGGTCAAACTCCCGCAGGTCATCGATGCTTTCACCGACACCGATAAAACGGATTGGCACCTTGACCTTGTCGGCAATGGCGAACACAACGCCTCCCTTCGCTGTACCATCCAGCTTAGTGATCACGAGTCCGGTCAATCCTACCGTTTCATTAAACTGCAGTGCCTGGTTGACGGCATTCTGGCCTGTACCGGCATCCACAACCAACAGCACTTCATGGGGTGCATCGGGATCGATCTTTTTTATCACCCGGGTGATCTTGGCCAGCTCTTCCATCAGGTTGGCTTTGGTATGCAGACGTCCTGCCGTATCGGCGATCAGGACATCGATGTTGCGTGCGGTAGCGGCCTGAAGCGCATCGAAAACCACCGAGGCAGCATCGGCGCCCGTGTGTTGGGCGATGACCGTGATCTGATTGCGCTCCCCCCAGGTCAGAAGTTGCTCCACGGCTGCAGCACGGAAGGTATCCCCTGCCGCAAGCATCACGCTCTCTCCGTCGAGCTGATATTTACGTGCCAACTTACCGATGGTGGTTGTCTTTCCGGCACCATTGATGCCAACCATCAGCAGTACCTGAGGCTTGTTACTAATCCGCTCAGTTATTGGGGTTTCATTGTGCTGTAGAATTTCCCTGAGATGCTGTTTAAGAAGGCGCATCAACAGCTGTGGATCGTTGAGTTCCTTGCGCTTAACCCGTTCAGTCAGGTCGTTGATGATACGGTGGGTGGCCTCGACGCCGACATCGGCGGTGAGCAACAGCGTTTCTACCTCCTCCAGCAAGTCATCATCGATGGTTTTGCGCCCCAGGACCAGGTTGGCCAAGCCATCTGTCAGGTTGTGGCGGGTGCGGGAGAGGCGCTCCTGCAAGCGTGAAAACAGGCCGCGTTTCTCCTCGGCAGCCGGGACCTCTGCAGTGACCTGCTGTGGGGCGTTTTTTCCTTTACCAAAACCGAACATGCAGCGGACCACCAGTACTGAGTCTGGAACTCTGTGATGATCACAGGTTCATAGTTGTTGTTTGGACAAACCCGATGGCCTCTGAAACAATGCCCCGGACTGTAGCAGACGCTATTCTACAGCTCCCCAGGGTCAGATATAAAGGGCAAACTCCCAACACCCGTGTTCTGTCCTTATGAAATGCTGCCTGACAATAACTGATGTCAGACCGGAAACTAGCGTGATCATCACTTCCGCATACACAGGAGTGGTAAGCGAGTGTTTCCGGACGTGTACAGGTTTAGCGCTGTTTTAAATTAGGATAGAACTCCAGTTTGATCGAATAGGACATAAGGATACGCTCGATGCAAAGAATGATAACAGGCCTTGTTCTGCTGACTCTCGTCATGAGCCATGCTCATGCAAAGGTGGTGGAACACCAACTCGAGAATGGCATGAAGGTGATTGTGAAGCAGGATCGGCGTGCACCGATTGCTGTTTCGCAGGTCTGGTATAAGGTTGGCTCAAGCTATGAGCATGGTGGTATCACAGGGGTATCGCACGTACTTGAACATATGATGTTCAAAGGGACCAAACAACATCCACCCGGCGAGTTTTCACGTATCATCGCGGCCAATGGCGGGGATGAAAACGCCTTTACCGGGCGAGACTACACGGCCTACTTTCAGACCATGTCGAGCGATCGGCTTGAGGTCTCTTTCAAGCTTGAGGCGGACCGTATGCGAAATCTGTTGCTTCTGCCGGAGGAGTTTAAAAAAGAGGTCGAAGTGGTCAAGGAGGAGCGGCGCATGCGCACCGAGGATAAGCCCCAATCACTGACCTATGAACAGTTTCTTGCTGGTGCCTATGAGGCCTCCCCCTATCGAATTCCCGTGATTGGCTGGATGGCTGATCTGGATGCCTTGCAAGTGGAAGATCTGCAAGTCTGGTATCGCAAATGGTACGCACCGAATAATGCCACCTTGGTGGTGGTGGGTGATGTGGAACCTGACCAGGTGATTCAACTGGCGCAGCGCCACTTCGGTCCACTCAAACCGGAACAGGTGGCACAACCCAAACCGCGTACTGAACCAGGCCAGCGTGGCGGTAAACGTTTTACCGTGAAAACGCCGGCCCGCCAACCCTATCTGATACTGGGTTACAAGACACCCGTGATCGGCAAGGCGGAACAAGCTTGGGAGCCCTATGCCTTGGAGATGCTTACCTATGTGTTGGATGGTGGTAGCAGTGCACGCCTCAGTAATAATCTGATTCGTGGCAGCAAACTGGCCGTCGCTGCAGATACCAGTTATAGCGCATTCTCGCGACTTCCCGGGATGTTGGTTATTGATGCAGTGCCAACCCCTGGAACAACCACCGAAACAGTCGAGGTGGCCTTGCTGAAGGAGATAGCGCGTTTCAAGCAGGAACTGGTTAAAGAGGAGGAGATGGAGCGTGTACGTAACCAGATTATCGCCGCCAAGGTATATGAGAAAGACTCGGTCTTCTATCAGGCGATGTTGATCGGTCAGATGGAGACGGTAGGACTCGATTGGCGCTTAGCGGATGAGTATGTAACGCATCTGAAAGCAGTGACTGCCGAACAGATCAAGCAGGTGGCGAAAAAGTATCTGGTGGCAGATAACCTCAGTGTCGCGGTCCTCGAACCGTTACCGATGGATAATTCGATGGTCAAGCAAAGCGCGGCAGGAGGGCGTCATGATCACTAAAGCGATACTCCGGCAAGTCATATTATGTAGTGGATTGTTGTTGAGTGGATGGGTGGCAGCGACACCTCAGATTGAGACATGGCAGACTTCGAACGGGGCCAAGGTCCTGTTTGTAGAAGCACCAGAAATAGCGATGGTGGATGTACGTGTTGTGTTTGATGCGGGTAGTGCGCGGGATGGTGAAAAGCTGGGTGTCACCTCATTCACAAATAGCCTGTTAAGTGAAGGTGCCGGTGATTGGAGTGCCTATCAGATTGCGAAGCGCATGGAAGGCGTGGGTGCTCAATTGCAAGTGGGATCATTGCGGGATATGGCCTGGGTGTTGGCTCGTTCGTTGACCGATTCCAAGGCACTCTCCGTTACGCTGGAGACATTGACTGCTGTACTGGCTAAGCCACGATTCGCAGTGGAGGATATCGAACGACAGCGTCAGTCTATCCTGGCGAGTCTGACTCAGGATGAGCAGTCTCCCGGCAGTGTGGGTAAGAAACGGCTCTATAGACTGGTATTTGGTGACCATCCCTATGCAGCGGATCCTGATGGGAACAGTGAGTCAGTGAAAGCGATCACGCAGGAAGATATCCAGGCCACCCACAAACGACTCTACGTGGCTAAAAACGCCTTGGTGGCCATTGTCGGTGCCGTTAATCGAGAGCAGGCAGAAGCAATGGCCGAACAGGTGACCCAAGGGCTTCCTGGCGGTGAACTAGTACCCCCATTGCCACCGGTTGAACCTTTATTAAAGGCGGTTGTTGAACAGATCCCCTTTCCCTCCACCCAGTCCCATCTCTACCTTGGACAGCCGGGGATGCGTCGTGGCGATGCGGACTATTTCACCCTCTATGTAGGGAATCATATCCTGGGTGGCAGCGGCCTTGTCTCGCTCCTGAGTGATGAGGTGCGTGAGAAACGAGGCTTGAGCTACAGTGTCTACAGCTATTTCCTGCCAATGCGACAGATTGGTCTGTTTCAACTTGGATTGCAGACAAAGAATGAGCAGGCTGGTGAAGCTTTGCAGGTAGTGAATGACACCCTCAAACGCTTTATCGAAGAGGGACCGACTGAGGATGAGTTAGAGGCTGCGATACAGAATATAACGGGTGGGTTTCCACTACGGATCGCCTCGAATGGCAAGATTATAGAGTACCTGGCAGTTATCGGTTTCTATGATTTACCACTCGACTATCTGGATAAATTCACAGACGAAGTCCGTGCCGTTACCCAAGAAAAGATTCGCGATGCCTTTAAGCGGCGCATCGATCCTGATCGATTAGTCCGTGTACAGGTAGGGCGTTCCAATACACCATTGGCTCAAGTGTCGAAGACTTCTGACGATAAAAATAACAAATGAACAGTGTCTTATCGTTATAGGGAAAAGGCTGGCATGGTGAAGGTTGAGCAGGCGTCATTTCAAGTTCGGATTATCGGTGGATTACATCGGGGGCGACGCCTGCCGTTTGCCGATTTACCCGGTTTAAGGCCAACCGGGGGTCGTATCAGAGAAACCCTGTTTAACTGGCTGCAGCCAATCATGGAAGGTGCACGCTGTCTGGATCTGTTTGCCGGGAGTGGTGCATTAGGGTTAGAAGCGGCTTCGCGCGGGGCTCGCAGGGTGGTAATGCTCGATACTGCCCTAGCAGTGATCAGGCAGCTTGAAGAGAATAAGGGCACGCTTGGCCTGGACCAGGTCTCCGTCATCAGAGCCGATGCCCTACAATGGCTTGAACAGGACGCAATCCCTTTCGATGTGGTTTTTCTCGATCCACCTTTTGCAGGTGATCTCCTGGGACCCATCTGCCAGCGACTGAGTCAGGGGTGGTTGGCTGATGGTGCGCGTATCTACTTGGAAGATGCCATTTCGCGCAACATGCCTACCCTGCCTGATGGATGGGAGTTATTGAAGGACATGACAACCGGGCAAGTACGCTATGGATTAGCCTACGCTCCCCTTCCAGGGTGATAATTGTCATTCATCGGCTCGGTTTCTGATACTATTATGCCTTTTTTTAGCCGAACTAATTCATGATCACAGCCGTTTACCCAGGAACCTTCGATCCCATCACTAATGGTCATAGCGACCTGGTGAGGCGGGCCTCCAATCTATTTGACCACCTCATACTGGCAGTGGCAAAAAACTCAGGTAAAAATCCAGCATTTGATCTGGATCAGCGCTTGGCGCTTGCGCAGACGGTATTGAAGGACATGAAGAATGTTGAGATCTGTGCTTTCGATAACCTGTTGGTTGAATTTGTGCAACAGCGCAGAGCCAATGTGATTCTACGTGGTTTGCGTGCCGTATCCGATTTTGAATATGAGTTTCAGTTGGCGGGCATGAACCGTCGGTTGGACCCTACCATCGAGACCTTGTTTCTAACCCCAGCCGAGCAGTTCACTTTTATATCTGCCGGGTTGATAAGAGAAATTGCCTCACTCGGGGGTGATGTCTCTGAATTTGTACATCCTGACGTACAGTCGGCATTGTCTAAACGGTTTGGTTAGTGTACCTCTTTGGACGGCTTCCTGCGGTGTGAGGTTAATCCTTTCTGGTTGGCAGAATGGCACAGAATTTCTAAATAAGTACAAATGAATTACTTTTACATGATTTTGCAGGAGAGAACGATATGGCGTTAATAATCACTGATGAATGCATAAACTGTGACGTCTGTGAGCCTGAATGCCCGAATGGCGCTATCACTCAGGGTGACGAGATCTATGAAATAGAGCCGGGTCTCTGTACCGAGTGTGTCGGTCACTATGATACATCACAGTGTGTTGAAGTCTGCCCGGTGGACTGCATTCTAAAGTATCTAGAGCATGAAGAGAGCTACGAGACACTGCATGCAAAATACCTCAAAATTACCGGTGAATCCGACTAGTCGGTCAATGCGGATTAAATTCGCCATACGAAAGGCTCCCTTGTGGAGCCTTCTTTTTCTGCTTTTTAGTTTCAACCTGCTCCAGGCCGCTGAAAAACAGGGGGTGGCAGCGATCGCCACAGCCCATCCGCTGGCTACTGAGGCGGGACATCAACTGCTTCAATCCGGAGGGAATGCATTCGATGCCGCTGTTGGGGTAAGTGCAGTACTGGCCGTGGTTGAGCCCTACAGTTCAGGTATCGGTGGTGGAGGTTTTTGGTTGCTGCATCGCGCCAGTGACGGTTATGAGACGATGCTTGATGGCCGGGAACGAGCGCCTCTGGCGGCCAATAGGGATCTCTATCTGGATCAGTCCGGGCAGGTGATACCCCGTCTTTCCATTGATGGCGCGCTTGCAGCCGGTATTCCCGGCGAACCTGCTGCCCTGGTCCATTTGGCCCATCATTATGGGCACCTGACGTTAGCGACCTCATTACAACCCGCAATCAAATTAGCCAGGGAGGGCTTTAAGGTCGACAGTCACTATCGACGAATGGCGAGTTGGCGTTTAAATGTATTGCGGGCACATCCTGCTTCAGCCACACAGTTTCTCTACAGGGGCGAGGTACCCGAAGAGGGTGCTTTGATCAAGCAGCCAGATTTGGCGAGTACCCTGGAGCAGCTTGCCAGGCATGGCACTGAGGGTTTCTACAAGGGTGAGATAGCCAAACGTCTGGTCGAGGGGGTGAAGTCGGCAGGTGGGATCTGGAGCTTGGAGGATCTTGCCAAATATCGGGTGGTGGAACGTCAACCCGTTGTCGGCCACTACCAGGGTTTAAAGATTACCAGTGCGTCTCCCCCCTCTTCTGGCGGGGTGGCACTGATGACGATGCTGAATATTCTTGAGGGATTCAACCTTGCCTCTTTGGATGAGCCGCAACGTACTCATTTATTGGTTGAAGCAATGCGCCGTGCTTATCGGGACCGTGCAGACTATCTAGGTGATCCCGATTTTGTAGATATCTCGGTTGAAGCGTTGGTGCACCCTTGGTACGCAGCTGGCTTGGCACGTAATATTCAGATGGATCGTGCCAGCCCCAGTGTTGGGAATGTTAAGCAGACGACGGAGGGGCAGGATACAACCCACTTCTCCATTCTCGATGCAGATGGTAATCGTGTAGCAGCCACGCTCAGTATCAACTACCCGTTTGGTTCAGGTTTCGTCGTACCGGGTACCGGGGTTCTGTTGAATGATGAAATGGATGACTTTTCCGCCAGCCCCGGTGTGCCAAACGTCTATGGGTTGGTCGGGGGTGATGCGAATGCCATCGTTGGAGGCAAACGGATGTTGTCGAGTATGACACCGACTTTCGTTGAGGATAGCCAGCGGGTGGCAATCCTGGGAACCCAGGGTGGTAGCAGAATTATTACCATGGTACTTTTAGGTATATTGGAGATGGCTGAGGGAAAGGGACCGAAACAGTGGGTTGATAGACCCCGTTTCCACCATCAATATCTTCCCGACGTGATCCAGTTTGAGCAGGATGCGCTGAGTCAGTCATTGCAGCAACAGTTGGTCTCTATGGGGCACCATCTAAAACCGATTGATAGACAGTATGGAAACATGCAGGCGGTGTTGTGGAATAAGCAGAGTGGCAAAGTAGAAGCGGCAAGTGATCCTAGAGGGGGCGGATCTTCCCGTGTGGTCTATCCCGATTGAGCAATCAGGCACCCGCCATGACCTCAAAGTGACACCTGGACCTGTCCTTCAGAAAACGGCTGATGGCCTGGGGCGTCACGCTGATTTCATCAATCTGCAGGATACACCGCACTATAAACAACCGATTTCGACGCGAAGTTGTGGTAAAAATTGCAAAAAAGTTCTTAAAGTTGGAAACTCGCCATTGAATTTGTTTGGATTTTAGCTCA
>JAHXHU010000431.1 GCA_025656375.1 Candidatus Thiodiazotropha sp. (ex Ustalcina ferruginea)
AACGCCTGGCAGTTTGAGTTTTCTCTGCCTCGATACAGACCCGATCCATTGCCTCTACCACCTTGTGGGGATAATTACCCACTGAGGTTTCGGCTGAGAGCATCACTGCATCCGTGCCATCCATGACAGCATTCGCCACATCAAATACCTCAGCACGGGTCGGTATCGGACTCTCGATCATTGACTGCATCATCTGTGTTGCAGTAATGACGACACAGTTCATCCCCCGAGCCGTTTTTATCAGTTCTTTCTGCACTGCAGGCAGTTCAGCATCACCAATCTCAACACCCAGGTCGCCGCGCGCCACCATGATGGCATCAGAAGCTTGGATGATCTCATCAATACAATCGAGTGCCTCGGCACGCTCGATCTTTGCGATCACACCACCTTCGCCTCCTGCCTCTTCAAGGAGATGGCGCGCTTCTATCACGTCCGAAGCATTGCGCACAAAGGAAACAGCAATGTAATCGACATCAATTTCAGCCGCAAATTTGATATCTGCTCTATCTTTATCGGTCAGGGCTGGCGCAGAGAGACCGCCACCCTGCTTATTAATGCCTTTGTTGTTGGATAACTTGCCACCAACAACAACCTTGCAGGTAACTTCATTGCTACTTACATCAGAGACCCACAATACGATGGCACCATCATCCAGCAACAAGGTATCACCACGGGTTACATCATTCACAAGCTCTGGATAGGTCAGTCCGACACGCGCTTCATCGCCGCCATCCAACGGGCAGTCTGCATCCAGGATAAAGATCTCATTCTCCGCAAGCTTGATAACGCCTGTCTTAAAACGGCCAATACGGATCTTCGGTCCCTGCAAGTCAGCCAATACACCGATCTGCCTGCCACAGGCTTGTGCGCGGTTACGAATTCTGTCAGCCCGCTGACGTTGTGATTCATGTGCATCATGAGAAAGATTGAGGCGAACCACGTCGACCCCCGCGTGAATCAGGTTATCGAGAACCTTAGGATCATCCGTTGCCGGACCTAAGGTTGCTACAATTTTTGTTCGTCTTGGCATACAGTTCCAGCTAGATGCTTAGTGCATAAAAACTGGCCGGGACTCAGCCCAGCCATTTACAAAGAGAGTTCAGTTCTTTAGTTCACAGCACGTGCTTCCAACATGGCCACCGCTGGCAGGACCTTACCTTCCAGATATTCCAAGAAAGCACCACCTGCAGTAGAGATATACGAAACTTTGTCATAGATATCATATTTTTGAATGGCGGCGATGGTGTCCCCACCACCGGCCAATGAAAAACCTGCGGATTCAGCGATTGCCATTGATACGGTTTTCGTACCCCCGCCGAATTGATCGAACTCAAATACACCGACTGGACCGTTCCAGACAATCGTACCTGCCTGTTTAATGATCTCAGCCAGCTCATTGGCACTATCAGGACCGATATCGAAAATCATCTCGTCATCAGTCACATCACCTGCCCCTTTCAGTACAGCAGGTTCGTCTTCTGCAAAGTTCTTTCCAACCACCACATCGGTGGCAATTGGAATGTTGGCACCACGGGCCTTCATCTTTTCAATCAGTGCCTGTGCAGTCGGTACCAAATCGTCTTCACAGAGAGACTTACCGACATTGTTGCCAGTCGCCTTGAGAAAAGTGTTGGCGATACCGCCACCCACCACCAACTGATCGACCTTCTCTGAAAGGGCCTCCAGCACAGTCAGTTTGGTCGACACCTTGGAACCGCCAACGATGGCAACCATCGGTCGCGCCGGGTTCGCCAGGGCCTTGGCCAGGTTATCCAACTCGCCGGCCAACAGTAGACCGGCACAGGCAGTCGGTGCAAATTTGCCGGCACCGTGTGTGGATGCCTGGGCGCGATGCGCGGTACCAAATGCATCCATCACATAGACATCACAGAGTGCCGCATACTTTTTTGCCAGTGCTTCGTTGTCCTTCTTTTCACCGGCATTGAAACGGACGTTCTCCAGCAATACCGCTTCGCCTGCCGTCACATCGAAGCCGCCATCCAGGTAGTCCTTGATCAGACGAACGGCCTTACCCATCTTGGCGGACATATCATCGGCAATGGGTGCCATGGAATTTTCTTCCGAGTAGACGCCCTCTTCCGGCCTGCCACGATGGGACATCACCATCACCTTGGAGCCCGCCTTGACGCAATGGTCGATGGTAGGCATGGAGGCGCTGATCCGCGCATCCGAGGTCACCTTGCCGTCTTTGACAGGCACATTGAGATCAGCGCGGATCAATACGCGCTTGCCGGCAAGATCAAGATCAGTCAGCTTGATGAAAGACATAACGAACTCCTGCGTCGATTCTAATTTTGAATTGTGAATTTTGAGTTATGAATTCATGAAAAATCCTGCAACGCAGGCACAAACCAATTCATAATTCAAAATTCATAATTGCGGAATGCTGAGGCGGGCGATACCCGCCCCAGCGCTTCGATACTTACTTAAGCGACGTGTTCAACTACGCGCAGCATGTTGCAGGTGTAGCCGTACTCGTTGTCATACCAGGCGACGACCTTGACGAAGGTATCGTCCAGTGCGATGCCTGCACCGGCATCAAAGATGGAAGGTGTGGAGCGACCGCGGAAATCGGTGGAGACCACCTTTTCCTCGGTGTAGGCAAGCACACCGGCAAGATCACCGGATTCTGAAGCGGCCTTCATCGCAGCACAGATATCGTCATAGCTGGCACCACTGTTCAGTTCCACAGTCAGGTCAACCACAGAAACATCAGAGGTAGGTACACGGAAAGCCATACCTGTCAGCTTGCCGTTCAGCTCAGGCAGTACTTTACCAACAGCCTTGGCAGCACCGGTGGATGAAGGAATGATATTTTCCAAAATACCGCGACCACCACGCCAGTCCTTCATGGAAGGGCCATCTACCGTCTTCTGAGTGGCAGTAGCCGCATGTACGGTAGACATCAGACCACGCTTAATGCCCCACTTGTCATTCAGCACTTTGGCGACAGGCGCCAGACAGTTGGTGGTGCAGGAAGCGGCGGAAACAATCGCCTGACCCGCGTAGTTATTGTGATTTACGCCATACACAAACATCGGTGTTGCATCTTTGGAAGGTGCACTCTGTACAACCTTTTTCGCACCCGCATCGATGTGTTTCTGACAGGTCTCTTCAGTGAGGAAAAAGCCGGTACATTCAATGACCAGATCGGCGCCGATCTCATTCCATTTCAGATCCGCAGGATCACGCTCGGCGGTCAGACGGATCTTTTTACCGTTGACGACCATGTTGCTGCCTTCCACAGCGATGTCGCCATTGAAGTTGCCGTGTACGGAATCGTACTTCAGCATGTAGGCCAGGTAGTCAGGTTCCAGAAGGTCATTGATACCAACGACTTCGATACCGGGGAAATCTTTAGCGATCGCACGAAAGGCCATGCGGCCGATTCGGCCAAAACCATTGATACCTACTTTGATAGTCATTTCACTTCTCCGTTAAAAGGTAAGTAGAGTTGTAATCTAGAAAAATCGGTTGTTAGAGGGCGCATAACGCGCCCCCATAGAGATCTCAGGCAGAAACCTCGTTGATCGCTGCAGCCACATTCTCAGCCGTAAAGCCGAACGCTTTGAACAGCTCACCGGCCGGTGCAGACTCACCAAAATGGTTGATACCGATCACCTTGCCATTGAGGCCGGCATATTTGTACCAGCCATCGGTCACGGCCGCTTCAACCACGACACGCGCAGTCACATTCGAAGGCAACACGGACTCTTTGTAGGCAGCATCCTGCGCATCGAAGGCCTTGGTGTTGGGCATGGAGACAACACACACTTTTTTGTTTGAATCAGCGGCAGCCTTCACAGCAAGATCCACTTCGGAGCCGGTCGCGATGACAATCGCATCCGGAGTACCGTCACAATCGACGATGACATAACCGCCCTTGGCGATATTGGTAATCTGCTCATCCGTACGCGCCTGATGGGCGAGGCCCTGGCGAGAGAAGATCAGGCAGGTGGGGCCATCGGATTTCTCTACGGCCGCTTTCCAGGCAACGGCTGTCTCGACCGCGTCACAGGGACGCCAGACATCCATATTCGGGATCATACGCAGGGTGGGGATCTGCTCCACAGGCTGATGGGTCGGACCATCTTCACCCAGACCGATAGAGTCATGGGTATAGACGAAAATCGACTGCAGCTTCATCAAGGATGCCATACGCAATGCATTACGCGCATATTCGGAAAACATCAGGAAGGTGCCACCGTAAGGAATGAAGCCGCCATGCAGTGCGGCACCATTCATGATGGCAGACATACCAAATTCACGTACACCGTAGGAGAGATAGTTACCGTCCGCATTGCCATCGGTAATCGATTTTGATCCCGACCAGGCGGTCAGGTTGGATGGCGACAAATCGGCTGAACCGCCGAGGAATTCAGGCAGCAGGGGACCATAACCGTTGAGTGCGTTCTGGGAGGCCTTACGGGTAGCCGGAGATTCGGCTTTGGCATTGACCTCTGCAATGAACTTGGTTGACCCTTCGGCCCAATTAGACGGTAGTTCACCCGCCATGCGTCGTTTGAATTCTGCAGCGAGTTCTGGAAAAGCAGCTTCATAAGCAGCAAATTTGTCATTCCAGCCGCTCTCAGCGTCACTGCCAGCAGCCTTGGCATCCCAACCGGCGTAGATATCGCCAGGAATTACGAAAGGCTCATGGGTCCAACTCAGCTGTTCGCGGGTTGCGGTAATCTCTTCAGCACCCAGCGGAGCGCCATGACAATCATGGCTACCGGCCAGATTCGGCGATCCAAAACCGATGGTGGTCTTGCAGCAGATCAGGCTCGGCTTGTTGCCCTCGGCCTTGGCTGCTTCGATCGCCTGATTGATGGCATCACCGTCATGGCCGTCCACATCATGAATCACCTGCCAGCCGTAAGATTCGAAACGGGCCGGGGTATTATCGGTGAACCAGCCCTCTGTCTCACCGTCGATACTGATGCCGTTGTCATCCCAGAAGGCGATCAACTTACCCAGACCCAGGGTGCCCGCAAAGGAGCATGCTTCATGGGAGATACCCTCCATCATGCAACCGTCACCCAGGAAGACATAGGTATTATGATCAACCACCTCATGACCTGGCTTATTGAATTGAGCCGCCAGGGTCTTTTCAGCCAAAGCCATGCCGACACCATTGGTAATACCCTGACCCAAAGGGCCGGTAGTGGTCTCAACACCAGGCGCATAACCGTACTCGGGGTGGCCCGGGGTCTTGGAATGCAACTGGCGGAAGCTCTTCAGGTCATCGATGCTCAGTTCATAGCCTGTCAGGTGCAGCAGTGAGTAGATCAGCATTGAACCGTGACCGTTGGAGAGAACAAAGCGGTCGCGATCGGCCCATTCCGGATTGGCCGGATTGTGCTTCATGTGGCTGTTCCAGAGTACCTCTGCGATATCGGCCATACCCATGGGTGCACCCGGATGACCTGAATTGGCTTTCTGCACGGCATCCATACTCAGGGCACGAATGGCATTGGCGAGTTCTCTTCGTGAGGACATTGACCCCTCCTGATTAGAAATGATTTAAAACCGTCTGTATTACATCAGACGAAAGTTATTGAGCGGTAAACCGCCGAATTTGTTTTCAGCAAAACCCCATTGTGACCTCTGGGTTGCCTCATCATTTTTTATAGTGAATTACGATGTAGGCCCTGATCGTCACCCTATGCCCAGACGGACAAAGGTCAGCTATTCTGACTCAAGCCCTCTCCCTGGGCAAAGCAGCTAACTTTACGGGGCAATAAACTGGCTTGATGAAAAAACCCTAATATCCTAATAAACTAAATAATATCAACTGGTTGTCTATTCTCTCCACTTAATGGAACAGCCCATACTGGGGATTTGCTCCTGTGGTCCATGGCCTGTCTCAGCCACCAGCTTCATGGCCTCTAATAGATCTCGGCGGACATTTTGGCCCGCAGTCTCTTTACGGCTTTCATCCAAACGCCCTCTGTATTGCAACTCCAAAGCTGCGTTATAACCAAAGAAATCCGGGGTACAAACAGCACCATAGGCCTTGGCAACCGACTGACTCTCGTCAAACAGGTAGGGAAAAGGGAAACCCAACCGATCTGCGATCAGCAGCATATTCTCAAAGGAGTCTTCTGCATACTCAACGGGATCATTGGACATAATGGCGACAGAATTGATGCCTAGTTGGGCTAACGCTTTGGTATCTCTGACGATACGATCCTGAACTGCCTTCACATACGGGCAGTGATTGCAGATAAACATCACCAATAAACCCCTCTCCCCTGCGCACTGTTGCAAGGACCAATCCTGGCCATCAACACCAGGAAGAGAGAAATCGGGTGCAGGCGCACCAAAGTCACATATGGGAGTCTGTAAGGATACCATTATTGATCCATTCAGTAGATTGAATTGATTTCGGGTGGAGCATTATGCAAAAAGCAGGCTGATGTGTAAAATCCCGTTTTCACTATCTATTGGCCTAACCATGGTATTGCATGAGATTCTGCATCTCGGCAAGCTGGCAAATTGGCTCGCGAATACATAATTTTGGGAAGTTAAATGGCAAGAGAATTTATTTTTACATCGGAATCTGTCTCTGAGGGTCACCCTGATAAAGTCGCTGACCAGATCTCAGATGCCATGCTGGATGCAATTCTGGCCAAGGATCCTAACCCTGAGAGGGCCAGAGTAGCGTGTGAAACCCTCATCAAAACCGGCGCTGTCATCGTAGCTGGTGAGATCTCGACCGAGGCATGGATTGATCTGGATGAACTAGTCAGAGAGGTGATCTGTAATATTGGCTATACAAGTTCGGACGTCGGCTTTGACGGTTCCACTTGTGCGGTCATGTCTCTGATCGGCAAACAGTCCAGTGATATCGCCCAAGGGGTTGACCGTACCAGTCCTGAAGAACAGGGTGCCGGGGACCAGGGCATGATGTTCGGCTATGCTACCAACGAGACAGACGTGCTGATGCCCGCACCGATCACCTATGCACATCGTCTGGTACAGCGGCAGTCTGAAATTCGTAAATCGAGGATACTGCCCTGGCTTCGCCCGGACGCAAAGAGTCAGGTAACACTCAAGTATGAAGATGGCAAGGTAGTGGGCATAGGTGCGGTGGTACTCTCAACGCAGCATGATCCCGATATTGATAACAATCTCCTTCGTGAAGCGGTCATGGAGAATATCATCCAACCCATTCTACCCAAGGATTGGCTCGATAAATGCCCACAGGAGAAGATCCACATCAATCCAACCGGTAGCTTTGTTATTGGCGGTCCGGTGGGTGATTGTGGCCTGACAGGCCGTAAGATTATCGTTGACACCTACGGTGGTTCCGCTCGTCACGGAGGTGGTGCATTCTCCGGGAAAGATCCTTCCAAGGTTGATCGCTCGGCAGCCTATGCATGTCGCTATGTTGCAAAAAATATCGTTGCTGCAGGACTTGCTGACCGTTGTGAAATTCAAGTCTCCTATGCAATCGGTGTTGCAGAACCTACCTCGATCATGATCGAAACCTTTGGCACCGGTAAGATTGCCGATGAAAAGATTGTAGAACTGGTACGCAGAAACTTCGACCTGCGCCCCTACGGCATCCTGAAAATGCTCGACTTGTTGAACATCGAACGTATCCAGTATCAAAAAACTGCAGCCTATGGCCATTTCGGTCGCGAAGATGAAGGCTTTACATGGGAGATGACCGACAAGGCCGATGCCTTGCGTGACGAGGCCAAACTATAAGGCCCTTCGGGGCAATTATGAATTATTAATGTTGAATGAATTTAAGAATGTACGCTTTGCGTGCGTTTGTTTTAATTCAAAACTCATCATTTAAAATTCATAATTAATCTTCCCTTCCGAGGAGCGCTGCAACGGATCAACGATCCGCCAGGCTCGGAAGGGAGACCGTATGTAACAAACCGCGCTCACTCACGATAATCAGGAGATGACTACCATGAGTGAGTTCACAGATTACAAAATTGCAGATATTTCTCTAGCCGATTTTGGCCGTCGCGAGATCGCTATTGCTGAAACCGAAATGCCTGGATTGATGGCGATCCGAGAGAAATATGCAGCCCAGCAACCCCTCAAGGGTGCACGTATTACCGGTTCACTGCACATGACCATCCAGACGGCCGTACTTATTGAAACGCTGGTGGCACTTGGTGCGGAAGTTCGTTGGTGCTCCTGCAATATTTTCTCCACTCAGGATCATGCGGCGGCTGCAATCGCAGCTGAGGGGATACCGGTCTATGCCTGGAAGGGAGAGTCTCTGGAGGAGTATTGCTGGTGTACCGAGCAGGTGCTCAACTGGCCTGACGGCGCTGTCCCAAACATGATCCTCGACGATGGCGGAGACGCTACCCTGCTAGTACACAGGGGGGTGGAATATGCTGATGCAGGAGCCGTACCCGAACCTAAAGCAGATGATCCGGAAGAGTGGCAGGTGATACTGGGTGTACTGAAACGCAGCCTCGAAGAGGATCCAAAACGTTATCACAGGATGGCAGAGTCGATTAAAGGTGTCACCGAAGAGACCACAACCGGTGTACATCGTCTCTATCAGATGATGGAACAAGGGACACTGCTGTTCCCTGCCATGAATGTCAATGACTCAGTCACAAAATCCAAGTTCGACAACCTTTATGGTTGTCGTGAGTCTTTGGTGGATGGTATCAAACGTGCCACTGACGTAATGATTGCAGGAAAAATTGCCTTAGTTGCCGGTTATGGTGATGTCGGCAAGGGATGTGCGCAATCCTTACGCGGCCTTGGCGCCACCGTCTGGGTCACTGAAATCGACCCCATCTGCGCACTGCAAGCGGCCATGGAGGGTTATCGGGTTGTGACCATGGAAGAGGCGGCCCCCCTCTGCGATATCTTTGTCACCACAACCGGCAATTTCAAGATCATCACACATGACCATATGGCTGCCATGAAAAACCAGGCCATCGTATGTAATATCGGCCACTTCGACAACGAGATCGACATCGCCGGTATCCGCCAGTATCAGTGGGAAGAGATCAAGCCCCAGGTTCATCATGTCGTTTTTCCTGATGGAAAACGTATCATTCTATTGGCAGAAGGACGACTGGTTAATCTGGGCTGTGCGACAGGACACCCCAGCTTCGTTATGTCCAACTCCTTTTCAAACCAAGTGTTGGCACAGATTGAGTTCTTTACTCATTCAGGACACTACCAAAACGAGGTCTATGTACTACCGAAAAAACTGGACGAAGAGGTTGCCAGACTTCACCTCACAAAGATCGGCGCCCATCTGACCACCCTCAGCGAGGAGCAGGCAGACTATATCGGTGTACCGATAGAGGGGCCTTACAAGGCAGATCACTATCGGTATTGATTATCCGATAGCAGCTAAATGCGTTTACCCATGCAAACAGAACATCACCACAAAATATTCAGTTTCGAACTCTTCCCTCCTAAGACAGAAAAGGGTTTCGATAATCTTAAAAAGACTGTGCAGGAACTGCAAACATTGCAACCGGCATTCTTTTCTGTCACCTATGGCGCAGGGGGATCTACTCAACAACGGACCTTTGATACCGCTGAGTGGCTCGTTGGAGAGCATATCACCACTGCACCTCATCTCTCCTGCATTGGTGCCAACCGAGATGAGATTTTAGAGATCCTTGAACACTACAAATCACATGGAATCCGTCGTCTTGTAGCACTGCGCGGTGACCTCCCGTCAGGTGTCGGACTGGGAGGACTCGGAGAGCTCGATCATGCCAATCAACTGGTAGCGTTAATTCGTGAGGCTTTTGCAGAGCATTTTCATATCGAAGTGGCTGCCTATCCTGAGTTTCATCCTCAGGCAAGCAGCCCAGAGCGGGACCTTACTTATTTCAAAACGAAGGTGGATGCTGGTGCTGATAGTGCGATCACCCAATACTTCTACAATATCGATGCTTACTTTCGATTCATTGACGATTGCCAGCGGTTAGGCATAGATATTCCAATCGTGCCAGGAATTATGCCGATTACCAATTTTACCCAGTTAGCTCGATTTTCTGATGCCTGCGGCACAGAAATACCCCGCTGGCTGAGAAAACGACTCGAGGGTTTCGGGGATGATCTGGAGTCTATACGTAGCTATGGCACAGATACGGTAACCCGGCTCTGTGAACGTCTACTGGAAGGCGGTGCGCCAGGATTGCATTTCTATACCATGAATCAAGCAAAGCCCAGTCTGGATATCTGGCAGTCGCTCGCGCTAACGTCTACATCCCCCCAATGATTTTCAGGCTCTTCCCTGATCGAGTGGGTTAGTGCGGATACACACAAGAGTTATATTCAGCAACTTTTATTGAGCGTCCGCAAATGAACGCGAATTAACGCAAATTAGGATCAGGGTTTCCACTCACAGGAATCGTGATCGTGATCGTGATCACTCACAAAATGCGAATATTTTCATATTAGAACCATCATTCAGGCTGATAGGACCAAGTGAGCGTAGTCTGTACTCAAATTGATACAGCGTTAAACAGAAAATATTTGCGTTCATTTGCGGACAAATCCTCTGAAATGATTACATCATCTACCCACCCCGTCAGGGGAAGAACCGAGATTTATTATCCTGGCACTATGAGTGGTTGCTCGAGATTGCTTCGACCCAGTGTATTGATACACAGGTCAATGATGTCATCCAGGATCTCAGGCTCCACAGGCTTGGTAAGGAAACCATCCATACCCGCTTTTATACAGTGATCCAACATATCCTCTACACTATTTGCGGTTAATGCATAGATTGACATATAACGATGTGCAGGTTCTATCTTGCGATAGCGCCGGGTGAATTCGATGCCGTCAACATGTGGCATGCGTAAATCGATAAAGGCCAATTCATACACCTCATCAGCAGCAGCCTGCAATGCCTCAATGCCATCTTTGGTCACTTTCACCTGATGTCCGCGCTGCCTTAGTAAAGTCGATAACACCTTGGCTGCGATTGCATTGTCTTCTGCGAGCAGGACATTGATCCTACTCCTGTTTCCGATTGCAGCATCAACACAGACATCAACGCCCCCGTTTACCTGATGGAGGCCTAAGGCAGACATAGCCGCATAGGCCAAATCCTCTGTTAGAAAAGGTTTTAACAAGGTATCTATTTGGCTGTTTACCGAACCTACTCCATGAGTGTGCCCTCGATAACCTGCGAAGATAACTGGAAGCGTTTCTGTTATCGAATCCAACCAGGAAAGCACCTCTCTGGCAGAATCATCATGTAACGAGTCACAAACCAATACTATATCCACTGTTGCATTGAGCTTTATGAAAAATTCATTCACGCTACTCACAAAGAGGGCTTCCATGCCAAGCTCCTTCACCATCTTATGATAGGGCCGCATAGCTGAATGGTCCGTCTCAAAGACCAGGATAGACTTACCCATGAGGAGAGATGTTCGTAGAGAGGCAGAGGGTCCACTGACCATCTTTAACGGTAGCCTGACATTAAACGCAGAACCCGCTCCGACCTGACTGGAGACCGTTATCCTCCCCCCCATTAGTCGGGTTAAATCATGAACAATCGTTGTGCCAAGACCCGCCCCTTCAAAACGACGATTGTTGGATGAATCTGCCTGCCAGAAGGAATCAAAAATCCTATCCAGTTGCTCCTGGTGTATCCCAATGCCGCTATCCATAACCTTGATCAAGATATGCGGTTGGGGAATAGATGAAGAGTGTCGCACATAGAATATCTGTACAGAGACATAACCGGCGTTGGTAAACTTAATTGCATTACCAAGCAAATTGAATATGATCTGCGAAATCCTGAGCCTGTCACCCTCTATTTTCTGCTGGACTTTCGGGTCGACCCAACAGTAGACCTCAAGCTGTTTCTCATGTGCATCTGCAGCCATGCTCGATGAGACCTCTTTAACCAGTTTTCGTATATCAAACCATTCCAAAACCAATTCAAGCTTGTTGACATCGATTTTGGAGAGATCAAGCACATCGCTGATCAACGACCGCAGCAATTGCGTTGATGCGCGAATGGAATGAAGATACTCTTTTTGCTCCGCATCCAATGGTGTGCCTTGCAGTAGCCGCGTCATTCCTATTACACCAATCAAGGGTGTGCGCAATTCATGGGTCATGGTTGCAAGAAAATCGCCACGCGCCTTTTTCGCAGACTCCGCCTCTTGCCTGGCAAGATGAAGCCTTTTCAGTAGTGAGTATTGATAGAAAGGTATTATGAGTAATAGGAACAGGAAAAAGAAGGCGTCAAAAGCGTGTGTCTGCCACTGTTGCAAGTAGAATAACACCAGAGTATAAGCAGAAAAGCTGAGTATTGATGCGATCATCAATAGTTGCTTTCCGTAACGCATACCGTAGGAGATGAATATCCAGTGGTAGATCAAATAGAAGGGACTGATCGCCGTTGAAGTCAGTACGATAGCCAGACTCGTGGCACTGACATCAATGATGAGCGTTACACTTTTTCGGTAGGGTAAGTCAGGTCTGACGGCTATACTGATCAACACAGCAATGAAGAAAGCGAAATACCAACCATACAGAGGAAAATCTACAGGATAGTGATCAGTCCACACACCGAGAACGATACTGAACAACCAGATAGCCAAACGCACAAGCGCCTGCTGATACTCTGAATTTGAAAATAATCTGCGATCAAAAAGTTTTGAAACCATGGCGTGACATCCCTGTTATAGACTGAGCAACTCTCCGCTAGTGACTAAACTTCAGCACCTGTAAGGTGCATTATAGAAAAAAAACGTATCGGGTCATACCTCCCTTTCAGGTAAAGAATAATCATCTGATTTATTGAGAAAATATGTTTTTTTATCATGAATGATTCTTGATTGATTGCGAATTCTCCGACAGCCACTATGATCATACTATTAACTCCAGCAGCAACAGAGGTTATCAAACATGTATATCAAAAGGCCCAGTCAGCATATTCGGGAAAACGCCCTGCGCCCTGAGGATCGGCGCACCACCAAGCGTCGCCACCTGATTTACTATTTACGTGTTTGGCAGCTCGATAACCACAGCCCGTTGGGACATGTCGTCGATATCAATACCGAGGGCATGATGCTGATCAGCGAAAAGCCTGTGCCCACCGGAGAGGAGTTAAACCTCGAGATACGTTTGCCCGATACAGACGGAGAGCTTAAGCCACTCAATTTCAAAGCCATTTGCCGCTGGAGCGACAAGGATATCAATACCGCTTTCTATGACTCTGGATTTGAATTTGTAGATAAATCACAGGCAGAGGTAGAGACGCTTCGGCTGATGATCGAAGAGTATGGCTTCAAGGATTGACGCTCCAAAAGGTACTAATCCCGGCTATGCCTTGTGCACCGTATGATTTGGCTTGCTGCTGCATGCCTGGCTGCATGCCACCTAATGCGTAAACAGGAAAATTGACGCTATCCACCCACTCGGCAAAACGCTCCCAACCTAAACAGGGTGCGTGAGGATGAGAAGCTGTGGGTCGCACAGGGGAGAGCAGCGCATAATCCAGTCCTAATCGCTCGACCTGCTGAAGTTCATGCAGGCTGTGACAAGATGCACCCTGCAATCCTTCGATCAGTGGACGCCGAGTGCACGACATCAACTGCCGCGCAGTGAAATGAATACCATCGGCTTCTCCCAACCAGTCGACCACCCTCTGGGGACGATTAATGAGCAGTTTAGCCCCCATCGAGTGACAATGCGACAGACTAGCCGAAAGCAACGCCCGATAGGCATCATCCTCTAACCGATGTGCACGCAACTGAACAATACCTACTCCCTGTTCGAGTGCCGTGTCCAATCGCTGCAGAAACCGTGATGGTTGCGCAACATCATCGCCTGTAATCAGGTAGCGCTCGGGCAACTGTAATGCAGTGATTACCGGACGGTCGGCTTCGGGAAATATCTCCGGTTCCATCTCTGTCGGGTAGAGCCAACGTAGAGGTTGCCCCTCCAGCCCCTTGACCTTACCGCTATAGCGGGTCACACGAAAAAAATCGAGCAGCACACTGCGATCACCGTAAGCATGCCTGATCCGAATCAGCGGTTCACTATGGAGTAGCTGTATACCAAGCTCTTCCCTTAGTTCTCGAACCAGGGCCTCTTCAATGGACTCATCCTGTTCGAGTTTGCCGCCTGGGAACTCCCAAAACCCTCCCTGATGCACATGCTCCGGACGCCTGCTAACAAGCACTCTACCTTGAACATCGGAGATGGCTGCAGCAGCAACATGGATCATCATGTTAGGGCCTGTTAACACTCAAGAAAGTGGTTGCTATCAGGTGCGGTACTCAGCATTGATCTTGACATAGTCATAGGAGAGATCGCAGGTCACAACTCGGGCTAGCTCACCGCCCCGTCCCAGGCTGACACGAATAGTAAATGCCGGCTGATTCATCACCGATGCACCCGCCTGTTCAGTGTATTCTGAAGCACGCCCACCATGACGGACAATACAGATGTCATTCAGCCAGATCTCAACTTGATCGATCACCAATGCATCAAGCCCGGCTCGACCGACAGCGGCAAGGATTCTGCCCCAGTTAGGATCTGATGCAAACAGCGCTGTCTTGACCAGTGGCGAATGTGCGATCGTATAAGCGACATCTCTGGCCTCCGCTTCGTTTGCTGCATTTTCCACCAGAATATCCACCAGTTTGGTAGCACCTTCTCCGTCTCTGACTATTTCACGAGACAACTCCAAACAGAGCTCCATGATGGCCTGAGAAAACGCTTTATAGAGAACAGAATCGGCCTCTGTGACCGGAGATAAAGATGATACCCCACTGGCGATCAATACACAGGCATCGTTGGTAGAGGTGTCGCCATCGACAGTAATACTGTTAAACGAAGGTTTGACTGCGTCATTCAAACAAGTCTGCAACAGTTCAGGGGCGACAGCCAAATCGGTCGCTATATAGGCCAACATGGTTGCCATATCGGGACGGATCATGCCCGATCCTTTGGCCATGCCTGTGATATGCACAGCCACACCGTCAAACTCAAAATGGCGTGAAACAAGTTTAGGGCGGGTATCGGTGGTCATGATAGCGCGGGATGCGGTTTCCCAGCCTTTAGAAACGCATGTATTCAAGGCAACTGGCATCGCTTCTCGCAATCGTTCTACCGGGAGATTTTCACCGATCACCCCCGTTGAAAAGGGCAACACCTGTTGCACTTCGCAACCAACCGCTCCAGCCAATGCCTGACAACTGATCAGGGCATCCTGTAAACCCTGCTGACCTGTACCTGCATTGGCATTTCCAGAGTTGATCAACAGGTAACGCGGACTCTCCAGCTGCAGGTGCCTCCTGGCCAGTTGTATGGGTGCAGCACAAAAGGCATTGCGGGTAAAAACCGCAGCACATGTCGCGCCATCTGCCAGTTCAATAACGACCATGTCATCCCGATCAGCATATTTGATGCCTGCTGCGGCAACACCAAGCCTTATGCCAGGGACAACGTGATCGACAACACTCATCTCAACTCAGACGACCATGACACTGTTTGTACTTTTTGCCTGATCCACAGGGACAGGGTTCGTTTCTACCGATTTTCCGCCCGTCACGTACAAATGGCTGATGTTGTTCTGGCTCCCGATCCGTTTGGTCAGATGCAGGGGCAGTCTCATCGGAGAGGCCTTCAAAGGTCTCGTGCTTAAATTCAAACTCATTCACTTGAGGCTGAGGTTCCTGTAAGGCCATCTCTTCCGGCATCTGAACCCTGACTTTGGAAAGCAGTCCGGTAACCTCCTGTTTGATGCTGTCCAACATGTTGGAGAACATTTCGAATGCCTCACGCTTATACTCTTGCTTCGGATTCTTCTGCGCATATCCGCGCAAATGAATACCCTGACGCAAGTAGTCCATTGCTGCGAGATGCTCCTTCCAGTGACTGTCTACAGTCTGTAGCATCATTGCCTTTTCAAACTGACGCATATTCTCTTCGCCGACCAGTTGTTCCTTTTCCTGATAGGTATCGAGCAGGGTTTGATCAATCTTTTGCTTCAATGTCTCCTCATGCAGATCCCCATCATCATCCAGCCATTGTTGGATAGGCCATTCACCGCCAAACAACTCGGCCATTGACTCACTCAAGCTAGGAACATCCCACTGCTCTTCGATGCTCTCCCGAGGAATATGACTATGGAAGACATCATTCAGAACATCCTCACGCAGTGCCGTTATGGAACTGGAAATATCCGATGTCTCCATCAGTTCATTGCGCTGCTCATAGACCACTTTCCGTTGGTCATTGGCCACATCATCATATTCCAGCAACTGCTTGCGGATATCGAAGTTACGTCCTTCCACCTTGCGCTGGGCATTTTCAATCGCCCGTGAGACCCAGGGGTGCTCAATCGCCTCGCCCTTCTCCATACCGAGCTTCTGCATCAACCCACTCACCTTATCGGAGGCAAAAATACGCATCAGGTTATCCTGCAGAGAGAGGTAGAAACGGCTTGATCCCTGATCACCCTGTCGACCTGAGCGCCCACGCAACTGATTATCGATACGTCGGGATTCATGGCGCTCGGTACCGATTACATGCAAACCACCGGCACCCAGTACATGTTGATGACGCTTTTTCCAATCCTCTTTGTGCTCGGCTACGACGGCTGGATCGAGGTTTTCCCCCATGTCTTCCAGCTCTGTCTCCAGGTTACCGCCCAGCACGATATCGGTACCACGCCCTGCCATATTGGTAGCGATAGTGATAGCGCCCGGACGACCGGCTTGAGCAACGATACCCGCCTCCTGCTCATGGTGTTTAGCATTCAATACCTTATGATCCACATCGGCCTTTTGCAGCAACTCAGAGACCAGTTCGGAGGTTTCGATAGATGCGGTACCTACCAGTGCCGGTTGTCCACGCTTCACACAGTCCTGAACATCTTCCAGGATTGCCTGGAACTTCTCTTCCGGTGTCAGGTAGACCAGATCCCCCATATCTTTCCTGATCATCGGTTGGTTGGTCGGTATAACAACCACTTCCAGACCATAGATCTGTTGGAACTCAAACGCTTCCGTGTCGGCAGTACCGGTCATACCTGACAGCTTCTTATAGAGGCGGAAGTAGTTCTGAAAGGTAATCGAAGCCAGGGTTTGATTCTCATTCTGAATCTCTACCCCCTCCTTTGCTTCAACGGCTTGATGCTGGCCATCTGACCAGCGACGACCGGGCATGGTACGTCCCGTGAACTCATCAACGATGACAATCTGACCATCTTTGACGATGTATTCCACATTGCGTTGAAACAGGGCATGAGCACGTAGCGCCGCATTCGCATGATGCATCAGGATGATATTGGCGGAATCATAGAGACTGGCGCCCACCTCCAACAGACCTGCCTCGGTGAGCATCTCCTCGACATGCTGGTGTCCCTCTTCACTGAAGTAGACTTGACGCGCTTTTTCATCCACCGAGAAATCGCCGGGACCGAAATCAGGCTTACCCTCCTCGTTGGTGATCGGCGACTGCCTGGTGAGACGGGGAATAATCTTGTCAACCGCCTTATAGAGTTCCGAAGAGTCATCAGTGGGACCGGAGATAATCAGCGGGGTACGCGCTTCATCAATGAGGATCGAGTCCACCTCGTCGACAATGGCAAAAAACGGTGGACGCTGTACACGCTGCTCAGCACTGAAGGCCATATTGTCGCGCAGGTAGTCAAAACCGTACTCATTGTTTGTCCCGTAGGTAATATCTGCAGCATAAGCCTGCTGTCGATCAACAGGCCTCATATGGAGGTAACCACCCGCTTTGCCGTCATACTCAGGGTCGTATATATAAGAGGAACTGTCCGATCCCATACCACCCGAGGAGTTGATAACACCTGTGGTAAGACCCAGATAATCGTATATCCGCCCCATCCATGCCGCATCACGACGAGCCAGGTAGTCATTCACTGTCACGACATGTACACCCTTAGCCGGCAGTGCATTCAGATAGGCCGCCAAGGTAGCGACCAGGGTTTTACCTTCACCGGTCCGCATCTCAGCAATCTTGCCCTGATGCAACACCATGCCACCGATAAGCTGCACATCGAAATGGCGCATCTGCATGACCCGGCGACCCGCCTCACGGACAACCGCGAATGCCTCATGCATCAAGCTGTCGAGTGTCTCACCCGCTTCCAGTCGAGAACGAAACTCACCCGTTTTCTCCTTCAAGGCCTCATCTGAAAGCTTTTCTATATCGGCCTCCAGTCCAGTGATATGGGAGACCGTCTTTGACATGCGTTTGATCAGGCGCTCATTTCGGCTGCCAAAGATCTTTTTAAAGATGTTACTAACCATTAATCGGTGTTTCCGTCAGAGATGCGAAATTTTGGGATCATACAGCAAGCGGTGGAATTGCTGAAGGATGGGCTTACAAAGTGTGTGATCGGTGTTTGCGCCAATGTGCATTTCATGGCGGTAAAAATAGTCCTTTTCAAACAAATAATCTGTCAACGTCATATTGACTGATTCAGTTTTTATTATTTAGGGCAAACTACGACTGATTGAGTCACTGTCATCCCGACCCTGGAGAGAACCCTCAAATCACCTTACTATCAATAGGTTATGAGGAAATAAACGAATTCATCATTGGTTACGCTTGGTGAGGATGTATTTTGTGGGATCAATCGTCTTGCCGTTTCGAACCACTTCAAAATGGACATGAGGTCCGGTGGATCTTCCAGTGGAACCCATCTCGGCAATGATCTGGCCCTGTTTTATACGATCACCAATCCCCACCAGAATCTTTTTATTATGCCCATATCGGGTAATGTAACCCTTGCCATGGTTGATCTCTATGAGTTTACCAAAACCATGACGATCCCCAGCCCAGGTAACGACACCAGCAGCAACCGCGACAACACCAGAACCATCCTTTCCGGCAAAGTCCATCCCCTTATGCATTGAGCGCTTACCCGTGAAAGGGTCGTTACGCATACCAAAATAGGAGGAGATCCAGCCTTTCTGTACCGGCCTGCCCGTAGGATGAACTGAGTCTTCCAGGTTCGAATTCATGATCAGGTCTTCAACCAGCATGAGTTGTTGTTGGCGATGCTCGATCATCTGTTCCAGATGCTCCATCTCGAGCAGAAGTTCAGGCAGGGCCGATTGCTGGCTGAGTGAACGAATCGCTTCCGGACCACCCAAAGCAGGGGGCGTATCAAAACTGAACTCGTTTTTATCGAGTCCACCCATATCAACCAGTCGTTCGCCTAAAGCATCCAGACGTAATAGCTGAGATTGAAGTTGACCGACACGGATAGCCAAGGCATCTATACCTCCCTGGGTATCAGTCTTGGCGTCATTCAAAAGCTGACGTTCCTTGGCAAAGGTCTGTTTCAGGCTTGCTACCAATTGGTGCTCGGGAAACTCTGTGTCACCGACTCCAATCTGATAGCCGACCCAGGTCATACCCAGGCCGAAAATCGCCGTAACCCCAACCAGAATTGAGACACGCAGGCATCGCAATGCTGTGCTACAAGTTTGCCCTATTCCGCGTAAGCATATGATATTCATCGATTAAATCAGGTAATTTTGCGCTTATATATGCTTAGTTGTCGGTCAAAAACCTTCGAACTTTATCACTTTCTAGGCAAAATGTGATTTTTTTTTATTACTATCTGCACTAAGCTCAGCCGATGGATAGGGTCTCAAAAATAGTCGCCAATCATGTAGCACCCGCTATGCTCGGTAAAAGATTGTCAGCCCAGAAAGCACTCTACCAGCAGATAAAACGCTACCTGCCCATGCCACTGGACACCCAGCTGAAAGCAGCTGTGCTGCAAGATGGAACCTTGAGTTTGTTCGTCATCTCTCCCGTTTGGGCCAGTCGATTCCGCTACCTGCTACCCCAACTGCAAAGGCAATTGCGGGAGAATGGCGTGACAGTGGACCGGTTGCGGACACGTATTTTACCCAGCGACGCGGCTAAACCTATCAGAACAATGCAGAAACAACGAATAAAACTAAGTCGGGAGAGCAGCAAACAGTTGCGCCAAGCGGCGGCATCCATTGATGACCAACCCCTCAGGGATGCCATACTCAGACTCAGTCAGCATAGTGAAGACTAAAAGAAAAGGCTGCATGGAAGCAGCCTTTTTATTAGGGCCTGTTCAGTTCCGGTCAGGAGATAGTGAGATGGGCCGGCTGCATGTAAGAGATCGGTGCATATTCCGGTTCATCGAAGGTAATTTCCTCCCAGGCATCCTGCTGGTTTATCAACTCCCTGAGCAGACGATTGTTCAAGGCATGCCCCGACTTATGGCCACTGAAAGCACCGATCAGGCTATGTCCCAAAAGATAGAGATCACCGATAGCATCGAGAATTTTATGCTTCACGAACTCGTCTTCGTAGCGTAAACCATCGTCATTCATTATCCGATAATCATCGACAACCACTGCGTTGTCCAGACTACCACCGAGGGCCAGCTCTTTTTGTCTCAGCATCTCAATGTCACGCAGAAAACCGAAGGTTCGCGCGCGACTGACCTCTCTCACGAAGGAGGTAGATGAGAAGTCAACTGTTGCAAACTGGGAACGCTCTTTGAAAGCCGGATGGTCGAAATCGATGGAGAAAGAGACCTTGAATCCATCAAAGGGTTCGAAGCTGGCGCGCTTATCACCCTCCTCTACCTCGACCTTGCGTTTAATACGAATAAACCGCTTGGCCTTGTTCTGTTCTTCAACGCCAGCCGATTGCAAAAGAAAGACAAAGGGGCCAGCGCTGCCATCCATAATCGGCACCTCTGCAGCACTGACATCGACATAGGCATTATCGATACCCAGTCCAGCAAGAGCAGACAGCAGGTGTTCCACAGTAGAGACCCGAACACCCTCCTGGACCAGGGTACTGGAGAGTCGTGTATCACCGACGTTTTCAGCACAGGCGCGTATTTCGACCGGTGGATCGAGGTCGACACGTCTGAAAATGATCCCGGTATCCGGAGCCGCCGGACGCAGAGTGAGGAAGACTTTCTCCCCTGTGTGCAGCCCCACACCCGTGGCGCGTATCACGTTCTTCAACGTACGTTGCCAAATCATCGACTTGCAGCTCCCTAGCTGTAGTTCACCATAAAGACGCAAAAGTCGCGCATGCTAACACAAGCGAAAGGTCGGAGAACCTCCCAACCACCATCAGCCTGCATGCGCTGCCCAAGATCAGCCATCAGCTGATTACGTGCCCGATTCTACACCAACTGAGGGCTGTCCGGAAACACAAAATGC
>JAHXHU010000165.1 GCA_025656375.1 Candidatus Thiodiazotropha sp. (ex Ustalcina ferruginea)
TCTAATAGCTTGAAATCGCTAAGGATGGTGACCTTCCTACAGAGGACTTTCACCTCATTAGTTCATACCCATGCTGGGCGTACACAAAAACGGGGCACTTAGTTTAGTGGACTTTGGATGTGTCCGCTACTATTCAGCAGAGTTTGTAACGCTTATTCCAAAACTTCTACATGCCTATAGAAGCAAGGACTCCCATGCGGTCATCACAACCTACCAAAAACTTGGCATGGTCACAGACATGTCGAATTCAGAGTTACAGTCATTCTATGAAAAAACCTTACAGCCATTCGGTGACTGGTTAACCAAACCTTTCAAGGCAGGATCATTTGATTTCTCCAGCCGCAGTTGTTCATACACTGAGGAGGGTTGGGCGTCATTCAAACAACTGGCCAATGTTAAAAAGATCAATGATCTTGCCAATGAGTTCATCTACTTCGATCGTACCTTCTTTGGTTTGTACCTGATTTTTGAACGGATGGGTGCAACCATCAATATGGAACACCCATGGCTGGACTAAACAAACCACTGGTATGGGCAGGCAGTCTCAGTTTATTGGCCGGAGTTCTACACATCGCCATTATCATTGGAGGACCAGGCTGGTATCGTTTTTTTGGTGCAGGTGAGCAGCTTGCCCAACTTGCAGAACAGGGATCACCGATACCCGGAACATTGACTGCTGCCATAGCCCTGATACTGATGCTTTGGAGTCTCTATGCCTATGCCGGTGCAGGCTTGGTTTACCACCTTCCTTGGCTAAAACCCGTTTTGATTTCGATAACGGGTATCTATCTTCTGCGAGGCCTGGCATTACTTCCAATGTTGGTTCTTGCTCCACATACGATCAACACATTTCTGCTGCTAAGCTCTGTAATCAGCCTATCTATTGGTATGCTTTTTTTCAGCGGCACTCGGCAAATGATATGGGAACTCTCATGACCGAAAACAAAAACAGTTCTCCCACTACAAATCCATTCACAAACTACCAATTACCGTTAGCGATACGATTATTCCTCTACATGACTCGATTGATGTTCAAGGTAGTGGGAAAGGTTACACCAAAATTGGCTGGGAACATTGCATTACGTCTTTTTATGACACCGCCTAACTTCTCCATACCTCGGCGTGAACTGGCAATTCGCGACTCCTCCAGATTACAAACACAGGAGATCAATGGCGAAAAGATAGCCGTACGCTCATGGGGAGAAGGCCCAGCCGTGTTATTCTGTCATGGCTGGGGGGGGCGAGGTACCCAGTTTTTTGCTTTTGTCGAACCATTGGTGGCGGCCGGCTATCGTGCAGTGGTATTCGACGCACCTGCCTGCCCATGGCGACTCTTCAGGGAGTCGTACCAATATGCTGGAAGTAAGCCTTACTATATCTGCTATTGCACAGCAAGAAGGTCCGATCAGCGCAGTGATTGCCCACTCATTCGGTTGTGGCACTGCCCTGCTAGCTATCAGTCGATTAGGCTTACCATCCGATAAGATTATCCTGATAAGCTGTTTCACCGATACCATCTGGATTACCGAACAATTCGCTGAAGCCTTTGGTATCAATGAGTCTGTCATCACCGCTATGCGTAACAAGGCAAAGCAACGCTTTGCCAACGTCTTTGACACACCCAGGCAATGGTCACAACTGTCACCCGTAGAAACCATCAAACAGGTCAATGGCGATCTGCTGCTGATTCATGATAAACAGGATGCGGAAGTCCCCTACGAGCATACACTCAAACTGATGAAAGAGGCGCCCAGCGCTAAACTGCTCACAACCGAACGGCTGGGACATAAAAAGATTTTGATGAATAAAACGTGTATCGATACCTGTATCGAGCATATCAGACATGAATGAGGTGCAACCTGATAAGGTTACTACCAGTATTCCAAGTATATATACGATTCGTCGTTTTTTTGTCCACCGGCTAGACTCTGTAGGGTTGGCGATAGTGAGTATCGTTTTATTATACATTACTGACCGCCTGCCGGATCGACGAAACTGCCAGTTACAAACGATGATTTTTCTGATGCAAGCCACAGAATAGCCTCTGCCACTTCAATGGCCTGACCTCCTCTTTGCAACGGGATTTTCGATTTTAATCTCTCAACACGACCAGGCTCTCCACCTGATGCATGCATTTCCGTGTATATGAGTCCCGGAGGAACTGCATTCACCCGAATCCCCTCTGCCGCCACCTCTAAAGCCAATCCTCTGGTTAAAGTATCCACTGCGCCTTTAGAAGCAGCATAGTCAACATACTCATAAGGAGAGCCACTTTTCGATGCACAGGAGGAGACGTTGACAATTGCCCCTCCAACGCCTCCATTTTTTGTAGACATGCGTATAACCGCTTCCTTGGAGCAAAGAAAGCAACTCATTACATTCGTTCGCAGCACCTCGAAGAATCTCTCCTCCGATATATCTTCCAACCGAGACTGCTCTTTCAGAATCGCAGCGTTATTAACCAGAGCAGATAAACAACCTAATTCGTGATCTACGGTTTCAAACAGCATAGCGACTTCACGTGCATTAGAAACATCGGCCTTTACTGATATACAACGGCCGCCATTTCCCAATATTTCATTTTTTATCTTCTCCGCCGCACTTTCATTCGCAATGTAGTTGATACAGATTGAATAGCCATTCTTAGAAAAAAGCTTTGCGGTTTCCGCACCGATACCTCTACTGGAACCTGTAATGATGACTACTTTATTGGAGCTCATTCATTTTCCTTATTACATAACGCTAGCTATCAAAACGCGTGGCATTTTTCCAAATATGATATGACTACCTTCATTAATGCAATGGTCTTATCATTTATTCTAGGGTCTTCTGCAAAAAAATGGTCGCTGCCTATAGCGACAATTGTGAGGCTGTTGGGTGCAATAATATCTGATAGTAAAGTCAATCCATCATTTGGCCCTTGTTCCTTTAATAACAGATAATTATCTTTAGCGTAGTTACTGAGTTGCCCTGATAGTGATAGACCCATGTAGTTTATTATTAAAATATCCTCATTCAAACCGTCAAGGCCTTCAAATCTTTTTCTACTCCTGTTTGCCGACATGCTGAGTATTTTTTCTCTATCCCATTCTTTATACCAGACCACAATATTAAAATACTAACTCTGCGGCCATTTTTGGTAGTGGTCGATGAGGGGACTTCCTCTGAGAATGCCACCTAAGTTAACCCATGCCTTGATTTTCGTTTTCAAGTGTTGTTTTAAATTCCCAGCTAGACTGAGATGAATTGCAGGACCAGCCGAGCTTGCTCCTACAATGATGATATCTTTCCCGGTTTCGCTATATTTAATAAGATCATCAGAAATAAATTGCGCATTTTCCTCAACCCCCCCATTAGACGGTATTTCAACCAGATGATTTTCAATTCCCAGTTGGGTAATTAATTCACGTGGTATTGCGAAATCAGAGCCCGTAAAATGACCATTCTCAACGTAATCCCAGCCGGGAACAAATAACACCAAGTAGGAATTAACAGTACTGGCCTCTAATTCTGTCAGTACTATGTCATTTAAAAAGTGATTGAATTGATTTTGTATTTCTTCATTATCTACATTAGCTTGCAATCGATCCGCGAAAAAAAGGGTAGCGAAATCCACTGAATATTCATTAGATAAGAATCTCAGTTCATCGCGTGTTGGAATGCTGCTATTTTGTCGTTCATAAATTTCGTCTATTTTATCATCCAGGACCGGATCATGTTTCTCTCCTTGAAGATAATGCTCAAGATAATACCGAGCAATTTTTGAATCTACAGTGGTACTGACTGCCTCCCCCAGAAGCTTTCCATTTGCGTGATATCTAGGTGACGTACTGCAAGCTACGAGCATCATCAACAATGGCATGATAAAAATAATGCAATGCAGTTTGTAACTTCTATTCATGTTCTTCAAAAACATAACAACCAAGCTGTACGGCGTAGACGAAGTGTAGGGTAGCATGCATCCGAATGAGTACCTTATTATCGGTAGTTGATGATATTTTCAACTAATATCTCATTTTCTTTTCTTCTTTTTGGATCATGATCCTGCATTGACTCTACCGCTTCAATAGAAGAAATATAAGAATCCGGGAATTTAAAATACTGCGCGCCTAGAATAACCAGTTTTTTATACCAGTGATATGGTTTCAGGTTGACAACAATATGAGATTGCTGTGCAAAATATGTGAAACATGTATATTCATTTACATCCTGCTTAACAGACCTTGTTCCTGCATCCCAGATGCCTGGTTTATGGTGAAAAAAATGACTAAAATCAGTCTCCATCCAATTTGTCAGACAAGATCAGATTACTGACTCTTCTGCACCAGACCCTATCTAAATATTTTACAAGGAAGGCTGATCCGCTAGTCTGCCCATTCTTAGTCAATTCTCTATGTACTCTACACCCTCTGTAGCTATCTCAATTTTCACCATCTGTCACAATCTTTCGCCGCCACTGGCGGCCTGTCCGGTTACATTCTGCTAGACTGCCCCCTTTTGTGACAACCTGAGCAGATACCGGAGTAGCAATGAGAGTCAAGCGATATGATGTCGTAGTGATCGGCAGTGGACCTGGCGGTGAAGGCGCTGCCATGAAACTGGTTAAATCCGGGAAACGGGTGGCCATCATCGAGGCCTATGACAAGGTGGGTGGTGGTTGCACCCACTGGGGCACCATCCCCTCCAAGGCATTACGACATAATATTCAATTGCTTCGTGATTACCGGCGCAATCCTCTCTTCCAGCACACCCAGGATCAGGTTCAGGTGGAATACTCCGACCTGCTTCAGGCTACAGGCGAAGTCATCAATGAACAGGTACGCAGTCGTCTACGCCACTACGCCCGCAATCGGGTGGATGTGATTCATGGTCTGGCCCGCTTTGTCGGTACCCATCAGGTGGAAGTTGCCCAGTCCGGCGGTGTCGGTGAAGAGATCGTTGCAGAGCACTTTGTCATTGCCACAGGCTCTCGTCCTTATCATCCCGAAGACGTGGACTTTAATCACCCACGGGTGTTGGACAGCGACTCGGTGCTGCGTCTTGATCGTACACCTGACTCCATTACCATCTATGGTGCCGGTGTAATCGGATGAGAATACGCCTCTATATTCTGCAATCTCGACGTGAAGGTTAATCTGGTCAACACCCGGGATCAGTTATTGTCGTTTCTCGACGATGAGATCACCGACGCACTCAGCTATCACCTGCGCAATCAAGGTACAGTGATTCGCCATGATGAAGAGTATGAGCAGGTCGAGCCCATCGATGACGGGGTCGTACTGCACTGCAAATCAGGCAAGAAATTCAAAACCGATGTACTGCTCTGGGCCAATGGCCGCAGCGGTAACACCGAAGAGATGGGTTTGTCGGAGATCGGAATATCAGTCAATCATCGCGGTCAGATCGAGGTCGATAAAACCTACGCTACAACCCTCCCTCATGTGTATGCCGTCGGTGACGTCGTCGGCCCCCCTGCCCTGGCCAGCGCCAGTTATGACCAGTGCCGGTTCGTCGGTGCCCAGATCGCGACCGGTAGCGCCGACTGGCAGCTCATTGACGACTTCCCCACCGGTATTTACACCTTACCGGAGATCAGCTCTCTGGGTCGTACCGAAAAGGAACTGACAGCGCAGAAAATCCCCTATGAGGTCGGTCACGCCAGCTTTCGCAACATTGCCCGGGCCCAGATCACCAGTCACGAAGTGGGGATGCTGAAACTGCTGTTCCACCGGGAAACCCTGGAGATACTCGGCATTCACTGTTTCGGTGAAGGCACCTCGGAGATCGTTCACATAGGCCAGGCCATCATGGCCCAACCGGGACAGGCCAATAGCCTGCTCTACTTTACCGAAACCACCTTCAACTACCCGACCATGGCAGAAGCCTATCGCGTGGCGGCACTGAATGGGTTGAATCGGATATTTTAGGCTGCCGAGTAGGCCGGAAAAATTCAATAGCAGCGCTGTGATAAGGAAAAGGAATGGCAGGTCCAAGGGAAATGCCGGCATTAGGTGATCATACTTGCAGTGACCATCTCTCCATTTCGCAGCGCCCCAAAGTGGGCGTGGTCACTCGCTGACATCAGCCAGGCCGGGATGCCATTCGACTGGAAATATAGACTGAATTCAACATCGATAACACCGCCCTCAACCAGTCTCTCTACATCCGGATTTATACCGGTAAGCGATATGGACTTCACCAGTACCAGCGCATCCGCACCAAGCCTTTCACTGAGCCATAAGGATAAAGCATCGGAGGTCACCTCCCAGCTATGGGCAATATCGGGTTCGGGCATTACCATGAGGCTGGGCATCCACACCGGTGTCTCCCCCCGCTGCTGCTGCACATCATCTATCTCCTCGACAGATACAGCGGCTGTCAGTCCAGGCTGCAGTGCACAGAACATCGTTCCAAACTGTTCCATGGCGAGTAACGCCATCTGGTGTGCCGTTGACTCATCGAATCCCCACTGATTCTGCATTCGCCGCACCTGATCGGCAAACGGTCCTCCGCCAGGGACGATGACAAGCGATGAGTCACCTGCCAGGACTCGCAACCAGCCTTGAAGATCCTCTGAGCAGGCCAGACTGCCTCCCAGTTTAACTACCCACATTGTTCCGAATTCACCCGTTCCATTCGTTGCAGCAGGTCTAATAGTGCTGCGGCCTTGTGATAGGTCTCCCGATACTCCATTTCCGGATCGGAATCGGCCACGATGCCACCGCCGGCCCAGAGACGGGTAATGCCTTCTGAATGCACCATGGTGCGTATCGCAATATTGGTATCCATATCACCGTTGAATCCTATATAACCAATGGATCCGCAATAGATCCCCCGACGCTGGGGTTCGAGCTCCTCGATGATCTCCATTGCACGCAGCTTGGGAGCCCCTGTAATCGACCCGCCTGGGAAGCAGGCACGCAACAGAGCGAGCGCATCCTGACCTTCCGCCAACCTGCCACGCACCTTACTCACTAGATGATGCACCCGTGCGTAACTCTCCAGTTTAAAAAGTTCCGGTACCTCTACACTGCCGATCGCACACACCTTGCCTAGATCGTTACGCAAAAGATCTACTATCATTAGATTCTCCGCCTGATCCTTGCGACTGTTCACCAATGCGTCTGCCAACATCAAATCCTCGATGGGATCCTTCCCTCGGGGAGCCGTGCCTTTGATCGGCTTCGTCTCCACCCTGCCACCACGAACCTGTAGGAATCGCTCTGGTGAGGTACTCATGACCTGGCAATAAGGTGTACTCAGGTAGGCAGCAAATGGGGCAGCATTCAGCTGGCGTAATCCCTTGTACGCCTCCCATGGATCACCTTCTGCAGCAACCGCAAATCGTTGTGCGAAATTGACCTGGTAACAGTCACCCTCTCTGATGTAATCCTTTATTCGGGTAATCGAACCAAGATATTCGGTATGGCTCATATTCGAGCAGACCGGACTGAGTACACGGTACCCTGCAACGGGACGTGCCGGACCATTTCCTGTCATCCCACGTTGCAACAGCCTATGGTATTTTTCAAGGCGGGTGGGATTTCGACCAACCAACCAACTGCACTGTTCATGATGATCCACGACCAGCGCCCAATCGTATAGTCCAACCGCCATTTCCGGAAGATTTTCCATATCCTCCGTCATTGTGGGCAACTGCTCAAGACGGCGTCCCAGATCGTACCCAAAGTAGCCGATGGCCCCCCCACAGAAGGGGATATGCTCAACAGCCTGAATAAGGGGTCCCAACGCCTCCCGAAGCAGCAGAAATGGATCATCCGGGGAAAAGCGCACGCGATTGGCTTCAAGGATCTGGGTCTGTTCTCCCTGGGTTATCAGAACAGTGAGCGGATCAGCGGTCAGGATATCGTAACGTCCCTGTTTGCTATAAGGACGGCCGCTATCCAGGAATGAAGCCCAAGGTAAGTGGAAAAGTGCTTCAAACAGTTGTGCACTCTCTTCACGATAGGGAAAATCCCGGACGATCGGTATGCTCATGCCCCTCTCTCCGCAGCCAGGAAGGCAACAGCAACGGCTGGAGCGCACTCAGCCACCTTTGTCTCCATCTGTTTTCGACAGGTGATCAGTGACTCAAAACCAATGTACGGCCTATTCAAACGCCGTGATAGCTTCTCCACCAGAAACCGACCGGCACCAGCACCCACCAACGGGGCTGAAGCTGAAATCACAGGCCTGGACAGGATCCGTTCACAGGCCTCCATCAGCGTTCCCAGTTGACGCTCTGCAATAAAATGAGAGACCCGCCGCCACCCTTCCAAGTCGGTAGCATCGGCATCCAGTCCGAGCATACGCGCCAACCTCCTGGTACTGCCTGCCATACCCTTTTCGCCGTTATCCGCACTGGGAAGGAGATCGACCTCCTCCGGCAGTTCACCTGTCAGCCGATAGATGTCTGCTGTGGTTGCAAAATACTCAGCCATCAGGGGAACCCACTCTCCGGCAAAGGGGACCTGCGGTGTAACCGCCATCAACGGTGTCCGTACGATGCCGGTATAGATCAGCTCCTGCTGTGCCAGTCGGTGGTGGTCATCAAATCCACTAGCCCGTACAAGATTTCCACTAAAGGGTATCAAGTCGGTTGTAGTACTCCCCACATCGATAAATAGACCTTCCTGCAGGCGAGCGGCAACCAGTGACACACTGGCAAGCCAGTTGGCCGAGGCCACCTGGGATGTCCCGATCATGGCTTTGTCAGGGGTTAAAAACCCAGCTTTTCCTGCATAGATCGTCAAGGCGTCTTTCGAAAAACGGCGGCTCATCACATCGATCAGTGTTATGACGCCACTGGCACGATCCGGAAACAGATCGACAAGTTCACCCGTCATGGTGACCGCGTGTCTCAGTTCCTTCCAGTCGCCAATTTTCCCCATCACGGCGTCAATGCCCGATTCCAATCTGTCCAGCCCTCGCCACAACGGACAGGGCCACTGGATGACCGATCTTACACAGCCCGTTTGATCAAGGTGAGCGGTCTTGATATGCGCCCCTCCGAGGTCCCACCCTAATAGGGATTCATGCAGCACCGGCATACTCCAGATTCACATCCACGACCACCGCCTTGATAAACTGCTCAGACAGCGGCATTTTACTATTCAACAGATCCAACACCAGTCCAGCGGGGTTGACGCCTATCGACTCCTTCAGTCCAACATAAGATGTCGTAATACGTGGATTTACCTCAAGCACCTTCAGGCCGGTATCTGTATCGAGTGTGTCGATACCAACGATACCCCACAAATCCGGCATTGCAGCCGCCACATCACGTCCCAGGTTGTGGAACCTGGCTTGCTGTTCCATATAGCCATTCACCACGCAACCCAGCAGGACAAAACTATTGTCCGTCATGGCAATACGCTGGCGATTGACACTCAACACGAAGGCCTCACCCTGGCATGTCAGAATATTGAGGCTGGTCGGCATCCCATGAACAAAGGGTTGTATCACATACTCCCTGCCGTCAGGTACCGCTTCAAGCTGTCGGTGTAGTTCATCCCTGTCCCGGCATATTTTGGTGCCCTGACAGCCGACACCATCATCCGGCTTGAGCACCCAGCTGCCTTTTCGATCAGGCATCTCAGCCTCTAACCGGTATGTCGGGACGACCTGGACTCCGCTCTCTTTTAGCAGATTTGATGTCACCCTCTTGCTGCTGGCTGTATCGACTGCCTGGGGCGGGCTGTTCAATAATATTTTGCCTTTCTCCAGCACAGCCTCGCTGATTTGCTTCAGGATCTGAAAGTACTCTGGTGCAATGGGCCAGACCGCATCAGCAGATTCAATACACGCCTCCCAGGCCGAGGGGAAATCACTCAAGTTCTGAAGCATGCAAAACTCTATTGGCAGATCAGGTATTTCCAGTCGCTCATCCCGGGTTGCGACGATATCAATGTCATCGATTTCTGCAAGATCAGAAATCAGCGCCCTCAACATCATGTCACCCTCTTGCACAAGGGAGAGCGGCAAGGTGCTATCCAGCATCCCTCCACCCGTAATATACTCAAAGACAAAGATTCGCATGGTCATTAATCCATCTTGATGAAACTCATTACTGTCATCGATATCAAGAACGCTGAGGTCGTTACAGCAAAAAGCGGTAAACGTCATGCTTACACACCCTCCGACACACCACTCTGCCACTCAAGCCAACCCCTGACTGTTGTTTCAACACTGTTAGCCCTCCACCCATTCGATACCTTCTATATCGCAGACCTGGATGCCATCAGTGGAGATGGGTCAAATTTGACTCTTATTCAAAAGCTTCATCTCGAACACCCAGGGATCACCCTGTGGGTTGACAATGGGCTCACCGAACTCGGCCTGTTGTGCGATTTCGCGCGGCCAGTGATTGGCACGGAATCGCTCACCAACTGCGATAGGCTAAGACATTTAGTCGACACGCTTCCCTCTCCTATACTCTCCCTCGACTACCTGGCTGACCAATTCACCGGCCCAGCAGGTTTGGATCAACAACCAGTGCGTTGGCCTGCAGAGGTCATACTGATGACCCTATCGCGAGTAGGGAGTGCATCCGGACCGGATGCCGCTCACCTGAAACAACTTGTCAAACAAAGCCCCAACCGGCATTTCTTCGCAGCGGGCGGGGTGCGACATCTCTCTGACCTGGAGCAACTACACGCTAACGGTGCTGCCGGTGTATTGCTCTCAACTGCTTTACATCAAGGCTGGATCGGCCCTACAGAGTTGGGTCTATTCTCTTAGTCCTTAGCATTGCTCCTAGCGCTGCGATTTGGCCACCACTTCCAAAGTGGGTGGTTTTTCCTGGATCAGGTTGCGTAGATGCGACTCTCCGAGCTTGCGGTTGATGAAGTGGGTCATCAGCCTGTCGCTTCCCATCTGCTGATAAACTTCCAATGCCGGGCCACTGTAGTTGCACCAGGATTGGGTCGTTTCATAGAGCTGCAACTCCACCATTCCGGGGAGATAGTCAATCAACTGTTCCCAGATATAGACGCATAACATCTCTGTACTGGACCGCCATGCCAGCTCAGCCGATGTGTAGTTCAAATTATGATGGTCAAAGCGATCAATCACCTGTTTCGCCGTTACTCGCTTGAGGTATCCGTAGTCCACCACACAGCCGGTTGAAGGATCGACACGGTCTTTCACTTTGACCTGTAACAGATACCGGCCTCCGTGTAGATTGGAGCACTTGGATGGATGATCAGTGATGAAGTGTGCTGCGTCGAACACTAACTCCTTCGAGACGGTAACCTCTGGCGTCTGTTGTCTGAATCGATCCAATGCTTCGGGCATCTCACTCAACGGTTCACTCACCAGTGTCAGCAGACGTTCAGTATCAGCTCTGGTCAATGTTCGCAGCAGTTGGCCATTGGGATGATCGGCCGCATCCAGTTCTTTGAACATAATGCCATGCAGGGAGGCCTCGATAGCCACAGCTTCCCCTGCCGACTGTTCCGGAAACTGCAAGAACAAATAGCCTGCCTGTAACTCACCGACATGGGCGATCAGAACCGCAAGACTCAACACGAAATCGGGTGGTGGAACCGGTGATAATCGCATATCTGCATGCTGGGCCAGGTTTTCCACAGGCGCCTTCAAGCGATTTTTGGCAACTACCCGATGGGTGGCATCCGAGTACCTATACTCCTGACGAAATCGAAAACCGTATTCACGCAACCACTGAAGATCCCACAGCAGCTGATCCAGACGCCGTATCTCACCGGGGATGATGACGAACGAGCCCTCCTTCTCAATCACCCCTCCCCACTTGAGCCCTCTGAGTACGGCACGGGCCTGCTCAGACAACCCTCGCTGGGGGGATGGATAATCCGCGGCAAGATCTACCTGGTTCAGGTGTTCCCTTTTAACCAGAAGATCCAACGGCAAATGGTGCCGGATAGCGTATTCATGAAGGGTCAATGAACAACAGTCAAGCAGATGCCGATTGTCCAGATGTTCGAGTTCGGTACCACATTCGAGACACTGCATGTGTCACCTCCGTTGTTGCCTGGTTGTCGAATACAAAGCCGACCGGAGTCAATGGCACTCGCAGAAAACAGCATCTGCCAGTTAACCACTGACCATAGGCACTGCTTCTATCTCCTCGATTCCGCAGGCACGTACCCGGAAACAGTTTCCGGACACATCGTCACCACATCACTGTAACGACTTCGCCACAGTCCGTTTAATCATGGGCAGCAAATGGATGTGAGGCAGAACCCTTCTGAGCCACCACATCCTGTGCCTTCGGTTCACCTGCGATTGCTCGCTTGACTGACTCCTTGGTTGCCTGATAGTTGTAATCCTGAATCTTGGTGTCGTCCTCAGCCTCCCAATGGATGAAGACACCCACACAGATGAACAGATCATCAGCCTCACTTGCCGGGATGGTGCCATCTTCAACACAGTCGGCAACTGCCATGGCAACACCGCGTTGCGCAGGACCGAACATCTGTACCGCCTGTTTTGCACCTTTGATCGTCACCTTGTTGAACATCATGGTATTGGGTTTACAGGCCAGATTCGGCGCAACCACGGCCAACAATGAGGTAAAACCATCTTTGTTATTCACCAGACCGTTGCAGAATGCAGTCTCCACAGCAGACCCACGAGGACCGATCAGCAGGTCGATGTGCGCAACCTCATTACCATCACCAACCAGGGACTCACCAACCATCGTTCTGTTAATAACTGGCATAAGCTTTCTCCTTACTTTTATATTTCATCGTTAAATTCGGACCCTCACCCCACGGGGGTGGGAGTCACGTACACGGGAACATCCCGTCGTTTGCTCAAGCACGGAAACAATCGGTTTCAGATTGGAAATAAACAGAGTGGCAACGGTAAGATCCGCAGATGTGCCTGGGTTGATGCCTTCACGCTTGAATTCGGTATCCGCTTGAAGCAGATGTTGATGGTATTTATCGGCCTGGCTTTCCCTGCATAACCCCACTGACAGGAGGGTAGCGCGGCGGGAAATCTCAAGGGCTGTGTTCAGTCCATATTTACGCTGAATGTGCGAGTCGGGAAAATGTGCAAGCAGACTGAGAAAGAGTCCCGTTGCCGCCCACTCACGACTGCTCCAGCGTCTCTCATACATCTCCAGCCGAGGCAGTGAAAAGTCGAACAGATCGGCATAACCGGTTATATATTGGCGGGCGATGAGATCATGTTCTGCCGCATGCGCCATCACCTCTTTCACAGGCGCAGTAGCCTTCTGCGAGACATCATGTTGACTGGCTTTGCCGAGTCCTCCGGGTGCTGCCAACTGGATGGCACGAAACAGCCAATCGGAATCCTCAACACTGGCATCCAGCAAGACCCGCTGTAGCCTCTTGCGCAGTGGACCACTACCTATGCGTTCATCAAGCAGTGCTTGAATCAGCGGTGCGCACAGCATCAGAATACCCAGATTGGTATTACAGCCCACCACCTCCCGGGTAGCGGCAACGGCCTGGTAAATCCTCTCTCCCAGACTGAGCGATGGGTCAGTCAGGGGGATGGCCGTGACTTCGGCGCTGATGATAAACTCATCCAGGGTCATATCGTGACCATCGGCGAAACGATGTACATTACCGGGTTTCAATGCCTCTAATTCAGTACGGCAGGCATCCCGATAGGCCATTGCAATCTGCTGATTCAGGCAAACGTCTGGTCGGTCTGTCGATCTCATCAGACCACCTCCGTCAGGCTGTCACTAAGACAGCAACCTAAAAAGTCGCCTACCAGCAACTTAGCCACATCGACCGAACAGACCTGTTGCAACCCCTTCCAGGCCGGTATGCTGTTGACCTCGATGACATACGGGTTGCCCTGCCTGTCATGTAGAATATCGACCCCTGCATAGTGCATGTCCAAAGCACCCGCCGCCGTTTCAGCCAGTTCCCTCAGTTGGCCATCCAGTACCGCCGGATGGCAATTTGCACCCTGAGCCACGTTGCTGATCCAGCCTTGTCCACAGCGCAACATCGCAGCAACCGCCTTGCCATTAATCACGAAAACCCGCCAATCATGGGCATCTTCGTCTCCGGTGGGGACAAACCGCTGCAGGTAGTAGACACCGTTACAAGCAAGCTGATCAGGTAGATCTTTGCCATCACGGATACGTACCAGTCCCTCGCCCTGAGAACCGAACAGGGGTTTGAGGACCAATTCGTTACCCAGCTCGAATTCACGCCTCAGGCTCTTTGACAGATCCTGCCCCTCTGTCAGCACCCAGGTTGGCGGTGTGGGAATAGCCGCTGAGTGCAACAGAAAACTGGTCATACCCTTGTCCACACTGCGCTCTATGGCGCGGCCATCGTTATAGACACAGACGCCAAGTTGTTTGAGTGCATGCAGCACATCCAGATAGAGGACAACCTGTTCTAAGGTGCCACCTGGCACACCGCGTACGAATACGCCGTCAGGCAGTGACTCAAACCCTGGCATCACCAAACCATGTCCATCACCGGAAAGATCGAATCCACACGCTTGCAGTGAGACAAATTCAGTGTCGCAACCCTGCTGATGAAACGCCTCTCCCGCAGGCGAGCACCGTGCCAACCGGGATCATCGGTGACAATGGCGATACGTCTGTTCAAGATCCCGCACCGAATGAGGCTTCAAGCATGCCAATCTCCAGATTGCCTGCACTGAAACTTTTACCACTGCTCAACACACTGACCTTCACCTGTGCCGGACTGAAAAGCAGGGGATCGATCTTGAAGAAGTCGTACTCGTAGGCCTTGAATATCTCACCAAAGGGGCGGCCGTAATCCCGCGAGGCACTGCTCGGAAGCGCATGGCAGAGTTGCTGTGCCGCACCATCTTCACAGCTGACATAAAGTTGTACCTGGCCGGCAAAAAGAATAGCGTCGTTGGTGCGACCCATAGCCGTCAGGAAGTCCGGTGCCGGCGGTGGCAGAGGAGCACTACCCAACCCGTCACGAATGGAGTGAGGATCAAAACCCAGTTCATGGGATTTATGCATGGCAACCTCCAGCACCCGGGCAACAATCTGTACCGTCCCGGCAAGACTGCTGGTCGGTGTCAGGATCAGGGTCAGTGCCTCGCAATCGACTCCGCACTCCCGGGCTATCTTCTCCGTCAACGGTAACGGGGGCACCTTATCCACCTCCATAACCAGGCAGGTCTGCTCAGCATCATCCTTGTAACCCAGCTCCTTGAACAAGGGCTCTTTGAGGGCAAGCGCACGTCCAGGGCCCGAACCGAGCGCGTGAAATGATTTCCCACCCCCTTTATGTGACAGACTCCAGCCTGCATATTGACTGCCCAGACAGGCGAGGACCGGATCAGCGGTATGCACATGAACTGAAACCGGCCAGGTATCGACCGGCCCACTACCACTCAGGCTGACACTGCCTAACCCGCCAAGACAGATCTCAGCAATGCGTCGCCCCGCCTCCAGGCCACCATCCACGTTTATCCCCGCATCCACCACCAGGCATCCATTCTCCAGGCGCTCGATTCCGAGACGCAGATTATCCGCATCCGTCACCAGCGATTGAACCAGCGGATCAGTCAGCGCATTGACGCTTGGCCTGTTCACGCTATCTTCTTCTCTTGTAATAACCGACGGGAAGACAATGAGATCATTGAGATGACCTCGTTTTGGTACTGCTGTAACCTGCGTTCTACAACATCAGCACGCTTATCCTGAGTAAGAAGGCTGCATACAGGTTCTCCACGGGCAATCCTGATGCCTGTCGCAGGTATGTCTTTGACCCACACCGGCCATGTTATCCCTGCAGGTATGAGAAGCGCTGATGGTGCATAGACAATCTGATGTCCATACACACGAGCAGAATTTACAATCGGTAACACCTCGGGTAGAGAACCGAGGCAGGCCTCAACATGACGTTTCATCCAGCCGTCGGTCAATTGGTGTTCGTAGAGTTCCAGGGTCGCTGTGGGCCTGATGTTGAGATCAATCACAAATAACTCACCACCACTCAGGATGAAATCCAGGCTGTTCACCCCACGTAGTCCCAGGTTGATAACCAGCTTCTCAATACAGTCTTCCACACGACTGCGCAACGTATGTTCCAGTGACGCCTGGCCGATGGCGCCACCATAGAGGAGTGGACCCAATTCATCGCTAGAGGTCATCTTGAGATCGTTGTACCCAATGGTGTGATGGCGCGTGCCATCAGCAATAAAAAGTGCGGACATTACGGATCCATGTAGATATCGCTGAAAGTAATATTCACTTCCCTTCACCGATCGCATCGGGTTGAAAAACATCACTCCCATGCCACCGCAACTGCCAGCTCGTTTTACCAGCCACTCTTTTGCGATACTGGCGTCAGGTGAACCAAAACGTACTTCAGGATGGGGGATCTGATACCTATCCAACAATTCGAAAAAGCTTGCCGGTTCCGCCAGGATCTGGACAACGGCCGGGTCATTACCAATTAGTGTGTATTGCTCGGAAAGACGACTCAAAAAGGATGACGCCCCCTCAAGTCCAGACCCGTAAACCAGCCCGTCAGGGCACTCGGGAAATTGTGACTCTAACGTTGACAGCACCACACTTGGATCCAGGCCGTCGACACCGAAACTGACCCGACAACACGTTGCCATGGCCTGGGTATCCTGATCACAGAAAGCATCGAACACGGTAACCGAATACCCGCCACGCCTTGCAGACTCCGCCATCGAACGGCCACTGGAGGCAAGGATTAAAAGTGATGACAGCTCATGTGACATAGCTGCGTGCCACCTTGAAGGCCATGTTGAAATCAAGATACTCGTGGGTGCCTGACTCATACATCTGTTTCAGCAGCAAGTGCTGGGTGTGGTATTTGACGTTACCGACCGTCAGCGCGCCTATGCCGACCGCTCCACTGGACGAGCCTGCAATCGGAACGGCATCATCCATCACCCCGACACCCTCTATGCCTTCAGGCGGTACGGCATTGACATCACATGCCACTTTGAGCCGATGCGCTGACTGCAGGTGGGTCTTACTTAAAATCTGAATCCCGGCCTTGGCTGTGTTAAACACCACATCAGCCCGGGTCAACAGCTGGGCGATCAGTGAATCATTGCTGCCATCCGCACCGGTAAGCGTCGACCCGTATCGTTGATTGCAGAGCTCGGCGATCTGGTCTGCCTTAGTCTGACTGCCATGGCTGACGATGACGGCTTCAGACCCCGCCAGAGAAACCAGTGTTGCACCGATTGAACCGACGGGGCCGGTTCCGCCGAACACCAATACCCGCTGACCTTCGAGTCCGTTTTCACCACATTGCTTCAGCTGTTGTTCCACACAGGCGACCATCCCCGCTGCCGTTGTGAAGGCACCGCTGGGATCGGCAAACAGGGAGACCTCGAACGGAGGCACCATGGCCTTTTTCGCCATCCGCATCATGTCCATGGCCAAGTGGGCATCACGCCCGCCTATAAACACACCAGTACGTTTGACCCCTTTCGGACCACGGGAGAATATCGCGTCCTGAACCAAATCCCGAACATCTTCCAACGTCACGTCGATATAGGGCGTGCAGGCTGTCCAACCTGCGTCATAGGCCATATTTACATCAAAGGGGCTGAGATTTTTGGCCGCAGTCAGCATGTGTAGCAGATAGGGTCTCTCTATCATTGGGCTTGCTTTTCCTGTCTCAATCGTATGGGGGCCTGTAACCGCTTCACATGGGCGCCATGGTTATTTGCCGACACCTGCTGGCACTGAAACGATGACAGCTCCCCGAAATGTTGTTTGAGCCCAAACTCCAGCCATTGCGCCTGGGCACTATCCTCAACCAATACAAACCCGGTTGGACCCCAGGAGCTTTGGCCAACACCTGCAAATCCCTGATTCTTGATCCAGCCCAATGCAGCCGATATCACCGGGCTGGCAAAACGGCCGCCTTGGGCGGGTAAAAAATGGTCCCCCACAATTTGTTGAATCTCACCGATCGCATCTGCGACCGGTTGCAAACGCTCTTCCAACACACCAGGCAGCACCTGCATCATCACCAGACGACAGAGACGGCCAGCGGCCTGTTCGGGAAACTCCTGCAGACTGGAGAATGCAGCCACCTCTTTTGCGCCATGCAGACCCTGTCCGCGGGTATCGAATAACAACAGCACACGCCACTTTGTTGGAAAGGGCAACCTGACGGCAACCGGCGGTACGCCTTCAACCTCACCACGACCACAATCGAGTATGAATCCGCCCTGTTCAAACGCGCCTATGCCAATTCCGGACCTTGTGCCACGCTGTAGTGTCCGGGCAATGGATGTCGATCCACTGTCTCCTCCATATAACTGCTCTATCGCAGTCCCTACAGCCAGCGCCATTTGGGTTCCGGAACCAAGACCCACATGATCCGGTATGATCTGTTCCATGTTGAGATGGACACCACCTTCGATCCCTCTCGCCTTGATGAATGAATGGGCATATTTGAGTGCCATGTCTGCCCCTGGACCATGCGCAGTAATGGCTGCAGCTTTCTCAGCACGCAATCGGGTTGCCAGGGAGTCAATGGTCAACCCGATGCTGCCAAAGCGTCTCCCCAAACCGCCGTGCAGGTCTAGAAAACCCAGATGCAGACGAGCAGGAGCCTCGACATCGATGCACAGCCCTGGATATTCCACATCTCTCCTGTAGATCATAAGGATGCCTTTAAGGTGTTATTCTAATTGCCTTAGCTGATGCAATTAGCATGCCCTATACCAACCACCCTTCGATTAATCCCATAAACCTCAGTTGACCGCTATAACCCGTATTAACCGCATAAAATTCAATACTTTCATCAAATCCTGGTGAATGCCCCTTGTCTGAACCAAAGTGTCACTCGCACTGCCCCAGTAGGACACAGTCATTTATAATCATCACTCAAATCATCACATAGCGACCCAGTAGATATGAACTGGCACGTTTTCTGCCTTGTTCATATGAATCAACGGTAACTGTTCAGCAGCTCCTTTTTCTGGGGCTGCTGTAGGGTTACTTCAGTCGTTTTGGGATTGAGTCACTTCAAGCACTTATTTCATTTTTCCACTGTCAGGACCGCTATCGGAGTCATGTGGAACAACAAGATCGGTAATATTACAAATGCGGTGACTTGCCCTGGTTGCGGATTGAGTTGTGACGATCTACAGCTTGGAGGTGAGCGATGGACAACTGGTATCGCTGGAAAAAGGATGCACACTTGCCCGCTCTTTCTTCGATACCGCATTGACCCCACACGACCACAACCCCATGATCGATGGAAGCCGGACATCACTGGATGATGCCATTGCACAGAGTGCTGAACTTCTGAGAAAAGCCCATGCCCCTCTATTTTCGGGATTGGTTACGGATGTCAATGGTATGCGAGGGATCCTGGAAGTGGCCGATCACTGTGGTGCCATACTGGATCATTGCAACGGGGACGGCCTGTTTCGGAATATCCGTGTGCTGCAAGACAACGGGTGGTTCGCAACAACTTTTACAGAGGTGCGCAATCGAGCCGATCTGATGATCGTGGTAGGCAACCAGTGTTTTGATCGTTTCCCTCGCTTAATCGAACGTGTCCTGAACCCGGAAAATAGTCTCTTCTCATCAGCCAGTGAGCGACAACTGATACTGCTAGGTCCTTGGGACAGTGGGTCTCTACCAGCCGATATCGAGGCAATGGCGTGCACGGTGATTCCAGTGGAACACCAGCAGTTGTCGGATGCGGCATGCATACTGCGAGGCCTGGTCTCCGGTCGGCCGGTTAATAGGCAAGCATTCGGTGACAAAACAGGCGATCAACTGGTGGAGCTGGCCACCCAGTTAAAGACGGCAAAATACAGCGTCATCGCCTGGAGCGCCACAGAGCTCGATTTCCCCCATGCCGAACTGACCATCCAGAGTCTGGTGGATCTGATCAAGGATCTTAATCTAACGACTCGCAGTGCCGCCCTTCCTCTCGCCGGAACCCTGGCAGATGTAACCAGCAATCAGGTCTGCACCTGGCAGCTTGGCTACCCGTTACGTACCCGGCTGCAGCGAAGCTACCCGGAGCACGACCCACTGATCAACCGCTATCAGACATTGATTGCGCAGAAAGAGACAGATCTCCTGATGTGGATCTCCTCACTCTCCCCCCAGGTTGTTCCTCCAGTGACGGATAGTCCGACTATCGTCTTGGGTCACCCCGGAATGACTTTTGAAAACGATCGCGATGTCTACATTCCTGTGGGTGTCCCTGGGGTGGACCACCCCGGCCATTGGTACCGCAGCGATGCGGTCTGCCCCATGCCACTTGGACGACTCAGAGAGTCTGATCTGCCTGCGGTCAGTCAAATCATGATGTTGTTGAACGACAAGCTTCGGCAAGCTACCGAAGAGTAAGAGCATTCAGCCCTATGTTGACTAAACTCACCGGTGGAACACTCTATGATCCTGTCAATGCCATTGAGGGAAAAGTCAGGGATATCTACATCCGTAATGGACGGATAGTCCCTACGCCACCCACCAGCGAACCCGTACATCGCAGTTACGCACTGGACGGAAAGATTATTATGGCGGGTGCAATTGACCTGCACACCCACATCGGCGGCGGCAAGGTCAATATTGCCCGAACCATGCTCCCGGAAGATCACCGTGAACACGTCAGGAGAAGCACAACACTGACCCGATCGGGGGGCGGCCATGCCACTCCCTCAACCCTGGCCGCTGGATACCGCTACGCGGAAATGGGCTATACCTGCTGCTTCGAACCCGCCATCCTGCCGGTCAACGCCCGCCAGGCCCACATGGAAATGGCGGACACGCCCATGATCGATACCGGTGGCTATGCCATGCTGGGTAACGACGACCTGCTGCTTCAGCTGATCGCCGAGGGGGCGGAACAGGAAACCATCAACGACTACGTTGCCTGGACACTGCACGCGACACAATGTATTGGGATCCAAGTGAGTCTTCGATCTCGTGATGTCATTTATGCGTCCCAGGCATAAAAGACACTCGATCTTTGACAGCCTATTCATGCCCCTGCCGT
>JAHXHU010000354.1 GCA_025656375.1 Candidatus Thiodiazotropha sp. (ex Ustalcina ferruginea)
GTGGAATCACCCCGATACAGAAGCTGGCTCAGACAGCTTAACAGTGACTACTTTTGAGTCCCATTATTAATGGGGAGATTACCAGATCAGTGGACGCACTGCGGGTCGTTTTTCATCAGTTGATGAGATTCTCAATCTACCACTGAGACTTGTAGGGGGAGATGATACAACGGCCCTGATTCGACTGTCCGAAGTAGCACAAGTAATGGATGGGGCTGAGGATGAGCGTATGCGCATCCGACTCAATGGGTCGCCAGGTATAAAACTCTCGATACAGAAACAGCCAGCGGCAAACACAGTCGAGGTTGTAGATGGTGTACTCGCTCGACTGGATGAGTTAAAAAAGAAATCGATTATTCCCGGTGATATTGAGGTGAATCCGGTCGACGATCAAGCTCGTTTTGTGCGGCGCGCATTGAATAATGCAATCAATTCAGCCCTGGCCGGTGCTGTTTTGGCGATGTTGGTGGTCTACTTGTTCCTGGGCAGTTTACGACGAACACTAATCATCGGGAGTGCTATACCCATAGCGATTCTAGTGACCTTCATTCTTATGTCGGGTGCTGGCCTAACCCTGAATATTATGACTTTAGGTGGCTTGGCATTGGGTGTTGGTATGTTGGTAGACAGTACCATTGTGATGTTGGAGAACATCTATCGTCACCAACGGGAGCGAAAGGATCAGGAACAGACAACTTTAATACCAAGTATGGCGGCAGCCGAGGTCAACAGCGCCATCGTTGCAGCTACCTCCACCAATCTAGCTGCAGTTCTGCCTTTTCTGTTCATAGGTGGATTGATTGGGCTGCTATTTCGTGAGTTGATCTTTACGATTTCTGCTGCGATTGCTGCTTCTATGATGGTTGCATTGACATTGGTACCGGCTCTGGCAGGCAGGCTCTCTGCTACAGGGGAAGGGCGGTTGAGGCGCTCTATCGATCACCTGATGAATCGACTGCAATACGGTTATTCACGATTGGTTGGGGTGTTGCTCAAGTTGCCAGGGCTACTTCTATTGGTTTTTCTACTGATGCTGCTGTTTGCCTATTTTAAGCTGATACCTGAGAAACAGATTTTTATTCCGGAGATCGATGAGGGAAGAATCACCATCAGAGTGAAAGCTGATAAGGGCATTAATCTGATGGGGATGGATGTGTTGGTTAATCAACTGGAGGAAATTGTCAGGCGACAGCCGGAGACTCAGACCCTGTTTTCCCAGGTCGGTGGTTTCGTATATGGTCGATCTCAGTATGTATCAGCCAATAGGGCCAGTCTCAAAATCATTCTGAAGCCACTACAACAACGTGGCATCAGTAGTCGCGCCTGGGTGGAGCGTGTTAGGGAAGAGATCCATCAAGGCAAACTCCCTGGGGTAGTAGTACATATGTGGGTGCAGGGGATAAGAGGTATTCGCTTTAATCGTGGAGACGATGATCTTAGTTTGCGGATTAAGGGGCCGGATCTTACTGTTCTGAATCAGCTTGCTGAGGGTGTAAAAAAGAAACTCTCCCAGATTCCTGGCCTGCGTAATATCCAGAACAGCAGTGATGAGGTTACTCAAGAGATCTCATTGATTGTGGACCGCGAGCGGGCCGCCAATTTTGGACTCAGTGTAGAAGAGCTTGGAAGGATGGTGAAGTTGGCGCTAAGTGGTGAAGTGGTCACCGACTACCTGGAGGGTGATCGTCGTATTGATGTACGACTGAGATTGCAGAGAGCAGACATTGCTACCCCGGCTGATGTAGAGTCGATTATCATTTTTAGCAACTCTGAGCCTCCTGTGCCACTGCGTTTAGGTGAAGTGGCACGCGCAGAACTGGTTCCATCTGTGGTAACGATCAAGCATGATCAAGAACAACGAATTGTTGAGGTCAGCGCTTCACTGGGTAGTGACCTGACTATGCAGCAGGCAGTTCGGGAGGCTATTAAAATCATCGACACTATGGACTTACCACCTGGTTACATACTCTATGAAGGTGGCAGTGCAGAGGCCATGCAAAAGGGTCAGGAAACAGGGATCTTGTTACTGGGGCTGGCGCTGTTTCTGGTGTTGGTAGTCATGGCAGTCCAATATGAGTCATTAAGGAATCCCTTGGTCATCATGTTCAGTGTGCCCTTCGGCTTGATTGGTGTCGGTTTGGGGTTGGGCTGGACAGGCCTGCCGCTATCCATGCCTGTCTGGTTAGGTCTCATCATGTTGGCGGGTATTGTTGTGAACAACGCCATAGTGCTGGTTGAATATATCGGTTTAAAACGTGATGCCGGACTCGGTATCAGTGAAGCAATTATTGAAGCTGCAAGGCTTCGATTACGTCCTATCCTGATGACAACGTTAACGACAGTGGCAGGAATGATGCCGTTGGCGTTGGCATTGGGGGAGGGCTCGGAGATCTTGCAACCACTGGCCGTGACACTGGTCTCCGGACTGCTTTTCTCCACATTTGTAACACTGCTATTGATTCCTGCAGTCTATCGGTTGATTGGCCGTTGATTGGGATATCGCTCTGATTCCACTTGTTGACAGGGCCGCATCCTACATGGCAGAGGACTAGATTGAATCCGTGAAAAAATATAAAATGTGCAGCAGGGTGCTACAAGTGGGTAACTCGATTACGGCCTTGCTGTTTTGAGAGATACAGTGCTTCATCCGCTCTCTGCAGTAGCGTATCAGCACTATCACCTACAAGATGACTGGTGACTCCGAAACTGCATGTCACCTGCTCATTGACGGTAAAGTGAGTCTGTTCGATGATTTGTCGTAGCCGTTCAGCTATGTTCAGTGCTGTTTGTGTATCTGTATCCCGACAGATGATAATGAACTCTTCTCCTCCCCAGCGACCGATGCTGTCATTGCCTCGTGCCGATTTTGTCAGCGCGCCAGCCACTGTCCGGATTACCTCATCTCCAGCTTGATGGCCGTAATGGTCGTTGTAGCCTTTAAAAAGGTCGATATCGAGCAGGATCATGGCAAGCGGTGAAGGATGGTGGCTAGTCTCAGCTAGGGACTCATCCATAATCTGATCAATCTTGCGGCGGTTGTAGAGTTGTGTGAGAGCATCGATCTCAGAGAGTGTGGCCAGCTCGCGGTTTTTATTGGCGAGTTGTTTTTGTGTTGCCCGCAGTTTGTCCAAGGTTATATTCAGTTCAGTGTTTTGTGCCTGCAAGATCTGTTTTGTCAGGGCCCTTGAAGCAATCAATCTGAACACCTTGGCGATATAGACTGCCAGGGCAACGAAAGCAGATAGAAACACAACTCTTAAGATTATATTGATACTGCTGACACGGTTTGAGATGAACTCCTCAGTAATGGTGCCGAGAGTGATCGTGTCAGCATTCAAGGCAATAACTACAATTAACACGTAAGCGCTAATACTAAGTAAGCCAGTGGCCAGAGTAAGGCGTGGTGAAAAGCGTAGTGTTGAGAGCCCTATCCACAGATAATAGAGAAGAAAGGCTTCGGTTTTGAAAGTTCGAAAAGTACCGAAACTGTAGATAACGATGGAGAGTAAGATAATATCGATGCTGACTGAGGGATATTTAATCCAACTTGGTGGGTTTTGGCTTTGTAGCTTGTAATAGACGAAAATGCCATAGCAGAGATTGATCAGTGAGGCGATGATGATGGCGCTGAAGGATTGTTCAGGTAACTCATCACGAATACTGAAGCCGACTGCAAAATAGAGGAATGTAAGCAGCAGTCTTACATAGTTGGCATACCGTTCACTTTTCCTTTCTTCATGCAGTAAAAGCTCTTTTAGTTGCAGATCGGAAACAGCGGTTTTGAGATCCTGCGTCACTCAATTCTCCATCTGTCTATTCCCGGAAAAACGGCTAAGAAACAGTCCATTCATGTTGCGGATAGACTGTAGCGGGGCAGTGAAAGTATACATGGAATCACTGTTATCCCATAAACCCCTCCTTTCCGAAGGCGTTGAGTACAGTGAAATTGGAAATAGAATGAAGCTCGTGACTAGAGCCGAGAAGCCTGGATCAGTGGCTGAGTTGTTAGCGATACTGGCGAAGATACCACCATTCAAAAAATCTTTTCAGCCAGTGAAAGAGGGCCATATTGGGCATGACGATGTTCTTTTTCATGGTTCTTGCCACAAGCATCCCGCTGGTTTGGCTGTCAACGATACAGACCAGTTCCACTTTAAAGGTCTCTTTGGGTATATCACCCTTGAACTCAGCAAGTAGGTTTTTTACTGCGGCAACTGCCTGTAAGTCTGCCATGTGGGCCTGCTTCGGCATCCAATCCGGACCTGGGAAACTACCTGAATCACCTGCCACATAGGTATGATCCATGCCCTCGATTCGGCATTGAGCATCTGCTTTGATCAGTCCACCTGATGAGCGTGGCAATTCGGTATTGTCGAACCATTTGTTACCGGTCATGCAGGGCATGAACAGGATCATGTCAGCATCGAATGCGCCACCTTCCGTGACAACTCCGGAGTGGGTGAACGCCACCATTTTGTGTCCGAGATGGGTTTCGATATCACGATTCTCCATTTCTTGGACCAATCCTGCGACTGCTTTTGGACCAAGTCGTTGCCCAGGTTTTGCCGCTGGGGTGAAGAATACCAGCTTGAACTTATCGCGACGTTTTTCAAGTCTCAACTGACGATCGATACCGAACAGGAATTCGAACATCGGCCCGCCACGCATGGCGCTTGGTTCCTTGGGATTACTGGCAAAGCCAATCGCGATAGTGCCACTATCCAATGCCTTGAGACGTTCACGAATCTTCATTGTGGCAGCAATACCCTCGCAAGGGGTAATGGCATGCTCTATTCCCGATAATTTCTTAATAAAGCGACCACCGGAAGCGATGATCAAGCCATCGTTTTCGATATCGCCATGACTGGTTTTCAATAGCCGGCCATCGCTACTGAGACCGGTGGCTTCAGCGCCGACATGTTTGACTTGCATGCGTTTAAAGAAGGCTTGCAGGTCAATGATGAGATCTTCGGGTTCGCGAATACCCGATGGAATCCAGATTGAACCGGGCAGATAGTGAAACTCGGCCTTCGGGCTGACCACTGTAATCTCAATCGACTTATCCTTTGACCGCAGGGTCTTTATGGCAGTCAATGCAGCGAAACCGCTGCCTACTATGGTCACTCTTTGCATACCTGAACTCCGATGTGGTAGCTATCTTTGGCTCATCAATGGATGTCGCCTGCTGAAAATGGGGGTGCAATATTACACGGGTTTGTCATGTACAGTTAACACAGCAATAGAATATACGTCATTCTGGTGCGGGTCGGAATCCTGTAACCCACTAAAAAGAGATGAATATTAGGGCCTGTTAACACTGTACTTGATAGATTTTCCTGATTAGCCACCCTCTACACCCCCAGCTATTCGGTAGGGTGGGGCCCTGCCCCACCATAACGCGCTGGAAGTCCACACAAATCCTCATATTAACGTTTCAGATCACCTTAAGTTAATTACCCTTCAACACCTATGCAATAGCTGAGTGTGGTAGGTAATCAGGTGGTTTTCAGTCATGCTATGGATGAACGTATCTGTTGTCAGATGGTTGGTTTGTATCGTATAGCAGGGCACAATCCTAAATCCGTGGGTTCAGACAGTTAACAGTATGACATTACTGGCTCATAGACCAGTTGGTCAGTATCAGAAATCTTCACCAACAAGGTTGTTGAGCCACCAAACAGTCGAAATGGTAGTGGCCTCTTTTATCGGTGGTGTATCAAAGGCCGATCAGTTCAGCATGAAGACCTTGAAAGTGGGTGATCGATAACAAATCCTGGCTGTTGACACGCTCAGGATTGTATTCAAGTAAAAATAGGTGAGGACGCTTTTGATCCACATGAACCGAGACAACACCATCCCGATTGCGGAAGGCCTCTTCCAGTTGTGCTAGCCCGTCAGTATCCAGCGTTTCATCCACATGTAGCGTTACATCTGCGAGATCGATGTTCATGGTTTCTTCACTTTTAAGACCCAACGCGGTTGTGTACCGCATAACAGTTCCCAATCAACCGGCCTAAATTTAACCCGAGTCCATTGGTTCAGGTAGTTTATGTGGCTCTAGTTTGACCATTCTTTATGATGAGTACACTTATGAGAATAGTCGGAAAAATACAGATTGCATCAATTTACTGGTTCAACTTTCATGCCTGGCTGCAGTTCGAGGAACCCTTTTGTGATGACCTGATCACCTGTTGCCAGCCCCTCCAGGATCTCGATTCTATCGGTAATACGCAGGCCACTTTTCACGGTTTGTCTTTGTGCCAGCTGCTGGTCGTCGAGCCGGTATATGAATTCACCCTTATTGTCTCGTTGAAGGGCATTGAACGGAATGGTAATCCGATCCAGCTTGGCGGTCTGTAGCGTAACCCGGCAAAGTTGCCCGGATCGGGCTCCCTGTGGTATCGGGTGGAGGGCCACTTCAACTGTCCCCATACGGGTTTTTTCGTCAAGTACCGGATGGATACGTTCAATCATGCCGGGAAACAGCTTGTCGCCAAGACCATCTATACGGACAGATACGGGATCATTAAGTTTGAGCTGTGGCAGTAGCAGGTCGGATACCAGGATTCTAGTGATCAGTGTATTTGGATTGATTAGCGTCATCAGGTGTGTGTGGCGAGGGACTACATCGCCGGGTTCAACCAGACGTGCACTCACCAGACCGGTGAAAGGTGCATAGATGCGCGTGTAGCTCAGGCGGGTTTGCAGCATGCTTTTTTGTTCAGCTTCTGCCACACTGAGGTATGTACGGGCCCGTGCAAGCTCATCCTCGGAGACAGCTTTCCGCTTGGCTAACCCCTCCTGTCGTTTAAGGTTGATGCGCATCTGCCGGGCGGTTGCGATGGCTTTCTCTAATTCTGTTTTGAGTAGGTCATCTTCCAGGCGGGCAATGGGATCGCCCTGCTCTACCCGGTCACCCTCGAAATAGGGAAGTTCGGTTATTCGACCCTCTTCCTGATTGAAGGTGCGTACCGTCTGGCGCGCCTTTAATGTACCACCACGTTCGTGGTTTAGGCCCAATGGGAGAGGCTCGACTGTCTGAACAGCAACCAGGTGAGATTTCGGGGCAGATTTTTTTTTGCCGCTTTTATCACTGGTCGATGTCGGGGAGCAGCCTATCAAGAGGAGAACTAATACGCAGGGAAACAAGCTGTGGAATGGCCCTATTTTCAACACAATGGCTACAACTCAATTAAGTTCAATAGGTTTAGGGGGTACACCGCCGGGTATATAGGGGTGGTAGTGTTTTATTTTCCGTCCTACATTGCGCTGCACAATGACACCGATGATCTTGTACTCACCTTCATTAAGCTCGATGTTGGGGTAATCGGTATTCAAGGCCTCCAGCCGCCTCGCTGAATCCCCCTCCGAAATGTACTGGCGGAACCAACGTTCACCCTGGGCCTCAGCAACCACGAACGCACCCGTCGCACAGACATCTGAGGGTTCGATGACAATCACGCATTTTGCGGGGAATTCAGGTTCCATGCTGTCATCAAGTACTTGTAGGGGGTAGAGTTCGTTGTAACTGCAATCTTTGCTCATAACCACTCGCTGAGATGAAATGACTGAGGTAGAGATTGGTTGGTCGACCAATCCCCCCGACCAATTTGGTTCGTTTGGATTTTAAACGATTCTGAATAGTGGGTAAGCACGTTGGGGTGAATTCCGATAAAATTCCCGCTTTCCGTCCACAATCTACCTAATATTAGCATGGTCCATAATAGCCGATCGCAACCCCAGGTCCACAAAGACCGACGCGACTATCACAATCTGCGCAACATGCTGCCCTTTCTGTGGGAGTATCGGGGGCGTGCGCTTTTTGCGTTAGGTTGTCTGGTAGTTGCCAAGTTTGCCAATGTGGGGATACCGCTGGTGTTGAAAGAGATTGTCGATCTCCTGGAAAAAGGGGACAGGACATTACTTGTGCTACCCCTGTTTCTGTTACTGGGATACGGGGCCCTGCGCCTCAGTAGCTCGCTGTTCAACGAGCTGCGCGATGCAATCTTTGCCAGGGTGCGCTATCGAGCCATGCGCAACCTTTCTAGCCGTGTGCTTTCCCATCTGCATGAACTCTCTCTACGTTTTCATCTGGAGCCATCAGCCGTGACCTGGAACGGGGTACCCGTTCAGTCAGTACCATTCTTAACTACATGGTGTTCAGCATCATACCGATGCTGGTTGAGTTCAGTCTGGTTGCGGCGGTTTTACTGACCCAGTATGAGATCATCTTTACCCTCGTTACCTTTGGTACCGTGGCGGTCTATGTTGGCTTTACCCTGGCTATCACCGAGTGGCGAATGGAGTACCGTCACACCATGAATCGCCTCGACTCACAGGCCAATAGTCAAGCCTTTGACAGCCTGATCAACTACGAGACAGTGAAATACTTCGGTAACGAATCGCTGGAACTGGAACGCTTCGATGAGACGCTCTCCCGCTGGGAAGATAATGCGGTAAAGAGCCAAACCTCAATGTCCCTGCTCAACTTCGGTCAGGGGGGGATTATTGCCATTGGTGTCACCCTGGTTATGATCTTCGCTGCCAATGGAGTGGTAACAGGAAGCATGTCGCTTGGGGATCTGGTCTTCATGTTGCAGCTCTTTATCCCGCTCAACTTTCTCGGCATGGTATACCGGCAGATCAAATACTCACTTGCCGATATGGACCTTATCTTCAAGCTCTTGGAAAAGCAGCCAGAGATCACAGATGCGGCAGATGCGACCAGCTTGCAGTTGGGTGGTGGTGAAGTGCGCTTTGAGCAGGTTGATTTCTCCTATCAAGTGGAGAGGCAAATCCTGTCTCAGGTCGATTTTGTTATCCGTGCAGGGGAGAAGGTGGCCGTAGTCGGTCACAGCGGGGCCGGCAAGTCTACCCTGTCACGTCTACTGTTCCGTTTTTATGATGTCACTGGTGGGTGTATTACTGTTGATGACCAGGATATTCGTCAGCTCACCCGGCAAAGCCTGCGATCAGCAATCGGCATCGTGCCGCAGGATACCGTGCTGTTCAATGATACGATTCTCTATAATTTGGCCTATGGGCGACCAGATGCCAATCGCGATGAGATTGAAGAGGCAGCGCATATAGCCCATATCGCTGATTTCATCGACCAGCTTCCGGATGGTTTTCAAACCGTAGTCGGGGAGCGTGGACTGAAACTTTCTGGTGGAGAGAAACAACGGGTTGCCATTGCTCGGGCAATGCTCAAGCGACCGCGAATTTTAATATTCGATGAAGCCACTTCTTCCCTCGATAGTAAGACTGAGCAGGCGATCCAGGAGACTCTGAGGGAGGTCGCCAAACACCACACCACCCTGGTGATTGCTCATCGTCTTTCCAGAGTGGTGGATGCTGACCGTATCCTGGTAATGGAAAGGGGCAGGATTGTGGAACAGGGTACCCACCAACAATTATTGATGCAGAATGGACTCTATCATCAGATGTGGCAACTGCAGCAGAAAGAGAAGCAGGTTTTGGAAGCAATTCCCTCGACGGATCTGAAATCGTGATGATCAGCCTACAAAAAGCAGTTGGAGCAGGGTTTCAACGGAACCCAGTCAGGTGGTTTCAATGAAGGTCTATCTGGTCGGTGGCGCGGTACGGGATCAGCTCCTCGATCTGCCTGTGGTTGAGCGTGACTGGGTGGTTGTCGGTGCTACCCCGGAGGAGATGCTTGCAGCGGATTTTTGCAGAGCTGATAGTGATTTTCCGGTGTTTCTTCATCCCGAAACAGGTGAGGAGTATGCCTTGGCTCGCACAGAGGTAAAGACAGGGGCGGGCTATAAGGGTTTTCAGGTTGAATCCGGTCCTGAGATCAGCTTGGAACAGGATCTACTAAGACGTGATCTAACGATCAATGCTATGGCCATGGATGAAATGGGTAATCTGATTGATATTTGTGGTGGGCGTGAAGACTTGGATAACGGGTTGCTGCGTCATATCACGACTGCATTTACTGAAGATCCTGTACGACTCCTGCGTATTGCCCGTTTTGCTGCCAAGCTTGGACGGTGGGGATTCAGGGTGGCCCATGAAACCCATGCGTTGATGAAAAAAATGGCAGCCTCAGCAGACCTGATGAGTCTAAAGCCCGAGCGTATCTGGCGGGAGATGAATCGGTCATTTTCAGAGCCTCAACCATGGCGGTTTTTTGAAGTACTGCATAGCTGTGGTGCACTGCGGAGGCTGCTTCCCGATGTCGCCGCTGAGATGGGTATCGGTGGCCATGAAAAATCGAATCAGGCTCAGGTCATGGCGCCGCTCAAACAGGTTGTTGAGGAGTCAGATGACCCTGTTGTCCGATGTGGTGTGGCCTTGTTTGCTGTTGTCCTAATGGTTTCTAACCAACAAGAGTGGATGGACAAGTTGCGATTGGACAAGGCTGCACGTCTGCTGTTGAGCGACCTGTTGGACTTCAATCAACAAATAGATGAAACATGCCAAGCAGCGTCTTTGCTGCGGTTTGTGGTAAAGATTAAACCTCAACAGCAACCCAAGCGCTTTCAACGTTTTCTCGTTGCTGCAAATGGATTGTGGCCACAGGCTTTGAGTGTGCTATTGCCTGTTCTCAAAATGGCCGTGGAGATAGTGGAAGAAAAAGTGCCCGAATCTTTAATGGATTCTGAGCTGAAGGGACCGGCATTGGGTAAGGCGCTCTTTGCCTGGCGAGTGAACCGATTGCAAGAATTGATACGAAATATGGGGGCACCAAACTGACCTGGTTTTGGGGTTCGTGGTAGAGTTCGGATATGCAAGGCGAAGATAAACAGTTGCCAATGAATGAGATCTCCAGTGGTGGGGAAGATTTTAATCGTTCACAGCATAGACTGGCTTGGATCGAGGGAAAGCACTGGCCCAGTCTGCGCATTCTTTTCAGCGCAAATCTACTGCTTCCTATATTGATCCTGGGTGGGAGCATTCTGACTAGTCTGATTGCATTTTTATGGTTGTTCACCCATCAGACTGGGCACTCACCTCTGCAAATTGTGCTATTGCTGAGTGTCTCCCTGGCACTCTTTTCACTGATACTGGTATTGAACCGCTTACGCAGCCAACTGCTACGCCCACTGGCCTCCCTGGAACGGACAGTCAACCAAGTCTGTGAGGGTGAACCGGTTGCCAGCAAAGGGAGTGAACAGACAGGTGTATTGAGTGGTATGGCACGGGATATCGATAGTTTGAGCGAGGAGTTGACCGATATATATGATGATATGGAGGTTCGGGTGGCCCGCCAGACCTGGCGGTTGGCACAAAAGACGACTTCCTTGCAGGTGCTCTATGACGTTGCGGCGGGTATTAATCAGTCCGAAAATCTCGATCAACTGTTATTGCAATACATGGGTGTCTTCAAACGTATGGTCTGTGCCCGGTCTGCAACCGTCCATCTGGTACTGCCTGATGACAAAGTGCGGCAAGTAGGTTGTATCGATCTGGAGGGGAGACTCTACAATGAGCAAGAGATGCTGCCGATCAAACTCTGCCAATGCGGTATAGCCCTCTCTCCGGGTGATATACTCTGTACCCAGGATGCTAAGATCTGCTCACACAGGAATGATCGGCGCATGTTTGGTGCGGATGAGGTTGAGCGGGTCTCGGTACCCATGTGGTATCACGGTGACGTACTCGGTTTTTACCATCTGTATGTGGATAAACCAGGTATTTATGATGGTCGGGAAGATGTCCTTGATATACTGAATACCATCGGCAGTCATCTGGGTATGGCAGTGGCCAAGCAGCGCTCAGATTCTGAAGCACGGCGGCTATCGATCGTTGAGGAACGGACCTCTCTGGCCCACGAGCTCCACGACTCCCTGGCACAGACATTAGCCAGTTTACGATTTCAGGTGCGTATGTTGGAAGAGACGCTGCAGAATAGTCAGTCGTCTGAACGAGCACAACAGGAGGCACAGCGAATCCATAATGGCGTGGACGAAGCACACGACGAATTGCGAGAACTGATCAACAGTTTCCGTGCACCACTCGATCCACGTGGTCTGGTGCCGGCTCTCGGCAAACTGGTGGAGCGATTTAATCAGGAGACCGGTATTCCAGCCTTTTTTCAACCTGATTGTCTCAAGACCGATCTGGACACCAGCCAGGAGATGCAAGCGTTGCGTATTGTGCAGGAGTGCCTGGCAAATATTCGCAAGCATGCTAAAGCCCACACAATCAGAGTCTTGTTACGCTGCCGCAGTCCAGGTGATTATCTAATCCTGGTAGAAGATGATGGGGTTGGTTTTGAAGGTGCTGCTCCTCAGGGTAACCCTGGCGAACATATTGGTTTATCGATTATGGAGGAACGTGCCAGGCGAGTTGGCGGTGCGTTGTCGATCGAGAGCGAACCTGGAGAAGGTACCCGGGTCGAGTTGGTGATTCGCAATGCACAGAGGTGAAATAAGATGCGGGTACTACTGATTGATGATCATGCCCTGTTTCGTATCGGTCTTCAAGAGTTGCTGGAGCGTCGCGGGATTGATGTGATCGCCATCGGAGATTGTCTGAAGGGTATAGAGACGGTTGCACAGGAGAGACCCGATGTGGTGCTCCTGGATATGCGCATGCCTGACATGACGGGCACTGAGGTGTTGAGTGTATTACGAAAGCACTACCCGGAGATGCCGATCAGCATGTTGACCACCAGTCGTGAAGAGTCGGATGTCATCGAAGCTTTACAGAATGGTGCCCAGGGTTATTTGCTCAAGGATATGGAGCCGGACGAACTGATTGATGCCTTACAGCAGATCAAGCAGGGACAAACTGTGGTTGCAAATGAGTTGACCGGGATTCTGGCTAAAGCGGTACAGGGTGAAAGCCATACGAGCACACCACCCACATCATCATTAGATGACCTCACTCCCCGTGAACGTGAAATCCTCTGCCATCTGGCAGATGGTCAAAGCAATAAGGTTATTGCACGAAATCTGGGTATCTCGGATGGTACGGTGAAATTGCATGTCAAAGCGATCCTACGCAAACTGGAGGTTCACTCAAGGGTAGAAGCGGCTGTGATAGCCGTTGAGCAAAACCTCTGTTCCCGAGGGCAACCAGGGATTTAGCAAAGCCTATAGAGAATTTGTAGTCGTTTTTTTTTATGACGCCCATTTTGATGGTCCAATAATGACTTAAAAGTCGACAGGAGAAGTGGCACCCTGCTCGGAGTGGGGAGGGGCTTCATACCAGGCAAGCTTCTCCTGTAGTTCAACCACACGTCCGACAATGATCAGCGTTGGTGGTTTGGGGCGTTCCTTTTCAACGATTTCAAGAATATTCCTCAATGTTCCGGTAAATATCCGTTGCTTGTGGGTTGTACCCTGTTGGATCAAAGCAATGGGCATATCATCTGGTACACCATGGTTTTGTAATTCTCTGCAAATGACTGGCAAACCGACCAGGCCCATATAGAAGACAGTGGTTTGATTGGGTTGGGCCAGCATCTCCCAGTTGAGGTTCATGGTACCGTCTTTGAGATGGCCGGTGACGAAAGTTACTGCTTGTGCGTAGTCTCTGTGAGTCAGTGGAATTCCTGAATAGGAGGCGCATCCAGCCGCCGCAGTAATTCCGGGGATCACCTGGAAGGGGACACCTTCCTCGGCGAGGGTATCGATCTCTTCTCCACCCCGACCGAAGATGAAAGGATCTCCACCCTTTAAACGGAGCACCCGTTTTCCCTGTTTGGCAAGCTTGGCCAATAGTTGATTGATCTCCTCCTGGCGCATGGCGTGTTTATCACGCTCCTTACCGACATAGATATGCTCGGCATTATGTCGCGTCATGTCAAGGATAGCTTTAGCCACCAGGCGGTCATAGACCACTACGTCGGCTTGTTGCATCAATCGCAAGGCACGAAATGTAAGCAGATCGGGGTCTCCAGGACCGGCACCGACCAAATAGACTTCCCCCATCTCATCACTTAAACCAGTCGTTCTCAGGGCCTTCTCCATTAACTGGTCGGCTTCCTTGTCATGACCGGAAAAGACCCGCTCGGCAACGCCACCCTGTAGCACTCGATCCCAGAAAATTCGTCTGTCAGCAGGCTCGGCAAAGGTATCCTTCACCCGTTGACGAAAACGATTACACAGATTGGCCAGGCGGCCGTAACCAGCTGGAATCAACGATTCGAGGCGAGAACGGATCAAGCGAGCGAGCACGGGAGATGCGCCACTGGTTGAGATGGCAGCCACAACCGGTGAACGATCGATGATAGAGGGGACAATGAAGCTGCATAGGGCAGGTTGATCAACCACATTGACTGGGATGTGCATTTCGTCGGCAATCTCAGCAACGTGGCGGTTGATGGCAGCGTTATTAGTGGCTGCGATGGCCAGATGATGTCCAGAAAGGTCCTCATCCTGGAACTCCCTTTTCAGATGGGTGAGTCGGCCCATGTCACGCCAGGTGGTGAGATCATGGCTCAGATCTGGAGCAATCAGGATTACATCAGCCCCCGATTTGAGTAGCAGCGCAATTTTACGTTCAGCAACTGCACCACCACCAACGACCAGGCAGGATTTGTTTTTCAGGTCAAGGAAAATAGGAAAATAATCCATAAAAACAACCAGATAATCTATTATTGATCGGCTCTTTAGATGTTCAGTCAGACTCTATCATGACTCAATCGCCCTAAAAAACCTAAGGGCTTGCTAGGTAATCAAACTTGCAATATTTAAACACATTAATATACTAATTAACCTATATTTTGTTTAAAGGCGACACAATTCGTGATGATTAAGGAAATCGATGCAAACGATCTTCAGACCCGTATCGCTGAAGGGGATGAATTCCTGCTGCTCGACATTCGTAGCGCCGGTGAACTCGCGCAAGGGGTACTGCCCGATGCCGAGCATATGCCTATGCACCTTATTCCTTTACGTATCAGCGAGTTGCCAAAAGATAAAGAGGTCGTTCTCTACTGTCACAGTGGTGCTCGTTCCTACCATGCGTGCGCCTATCTGGCACAGCAGGGCTTCCAGAATGCTATCAACTTGCGCGGTGGTATTCTGGGTTGGGCCAGGTCAGGTTTTCAACTGGCTGCCAGGTTAGCAAGTTAGTTATTTACAGAGTGGCTATCAGTAAGGGTAGCGCTGATTTCAGTGGCATTCGGACATCTGTTCAACTTGCGTTTGAATGACGCATGACATATAAATGTCCGTCTGTTTTTTTACAACATACAAAACCAAGATTAATAGCTGGAGGTCATACCATGGCAGATTTTGATCAAGAACTGGACGCAAGTGGACTCAATTGTCCCCTGCCGATTCTGCGTGCAAAGAAAACCCTGAATGGTATGGAATCCGGTAAAGTGTTACACATCATTGCTACCGATCCTGGTTCTGTGAAGGATTTCGAAGCCTTCGCCAATCAGACGGGAAATGAACTGATGGAGTCCAAAGAAGTCGGCGGCAAATTCGAATTTCTGATCAAGAAGGCCTGATTGACCGCCCGATTGGAAATTTTTTGGAGACAACACGATGCAAGACGAAAAAAAGTTAGCCATTATTGCCACGAAAGGGTCGCTCGACTGGGCATATCCTCCCTTTATACTGGCCTCCACTGCGGCAGCACTTGGTTATGATACTGAAATTTTCTTCACTTTCTATGGCCTGCAACTGCTGAAAAAGAACCTTGACCTGGAAGTCACGCCTCTAGGAAACCCAGGTATGCCAATGCCAATGGGCATGGATAAATGGTTTCCTGTGTTGGGCCTGGCTTTACCAGGCATGCAGGGCATGATGACCGGCATGATGAAGAAAAAGATGGCTTCCAAGGGCGTGGCCGATCTCGCTGAGCTACGAGAGCTATGTCAGGAAGCGGAAGTCAAACTGATCGCCTGTCAGATGACAGTGGATCTATTTGAAATGAATACCTCTGAATTCATTGATGGCATTGAATATGCCGGCGCTGCGCGCTTCTTTGAATTTGCCGGCCAAAGCGATATCTGTCTTTACATCTAATCCGTTGTAAAATGCAGTCACGGCACCGCTCCAAAAGGGCGGCGTTTTTTTTACTAAAAAAGCCCCGAGTTGTTCGGGGCTTATTGGTCTAAATGTTTGTTGGTTACATGAATTTTTTCGTCAAACCGACCCCAAACAGGTGAACACTGGATTCATAATCACCATTGACAGCGCTTGTGCCATTCGCTTCTCCGGCATTCGGCGCTGAGTGAGCGAAAGCTGGATCGATATCCAAAGTCCTATCATCAAATTTTACATACATATACCCTGCATCAATGGTCCAGCCATTGTTAAGGGTATGGCCAAGACCCAGGCTGAAGAGCTGACGGTCTGCATCCGGAATGCGTGGACTGTAGAACGTATCATCCTGCGGTGTTTCGTCGAAGGTATATCCCACGCGTAGTTGAGTCGATTGGGTAAAGTCGTAGCTGATGCCTATGCGGTAGGCGTTTACATCATCCCATTGGTTCAAACTGGTGACGATGTTGGTGCCAAATTGATCTTGGTCGACTATCACTTGTCGAATGAGCTCCAACCGGTACGAGTAAAATCGAATTCTATGGCGAGTTTATCAGTGGTCTGATTCCTCACTCCCAGTTGTAGGCGCCAGGGAAGCTTTAGTTCCGCGTGGACATTATTTGTAACGAATGAAGGTAGGGCTCCGGCGGGGAGGTCGACAGTTCCGTCTATAGGAATATTCGCTTCCGAGTGGTAGCTGCCACCGAAACTCCAGTCACCTTGATCAACCATCAGTCCCAGGTTGAAGCCTACACCGCGACCATCACCCTCTAGATTGGCTTCTGGATTGGGACCGAGTGGATTATTGATATCGCCATTGAAGATAACTTCACGCATCCAGTAGTAATCAACACCACCAGACAGGCTTGTGTTTTCATTCACTTTGTAAGCGACGCTAGGGGAGAATGCAACAATCTCCAACTTGCTCTGCGTGGGTATGGTCGATCCTGGTGGATACTGGCTATCGAAAGTTCCGGCTGGCCACTCTGTCTCCAGACCGAACGGCGCATTAACTGAAAGACCGATCGACCATGCGTGAGTCAGTTTCATATGGGCTGTCAGTGACGGAATGGCCACGGTGTCATTTGCATCACTATCTACACTACCTGAGCCGGTATCCACACTCAGGTCGGGTATTACCAGCAAGGTGCCGATGGCGATGGAGCTGCCCTCGTGAAATGACATAGCAGCCGGATTGTAGGAGATGGCTGCCTGTAAATCCGGGTTGGCAACTAAAGCATTAGAGAGCGCCAGACCGGCGATATTGAGTTCAGGTACGGCAAAGCCCGAGGCTTGGGCCGGTTGATTCATAGCCAGTATGGCGGCGAGACTGCATGATAGCGCCAATCTTGTTATTTGAAGGGGCTTGTTGTGTTGCATCCGCTTATTTCCTCCGCCGTGGTTATCGATTATTGTTCAGCTGACCCCTGATCCATACAGATCGATCAGAGAGAACTTAGCTGTTTTCGTAACGACTTATTATTGTCCCATCTGCGACATTATGGACATGTTTCTGTGAGGCTAGAGGATTTTTAATCGAATTACCATATTTTAGGTGTATGGATTTACCTGGAATCCATAAAGCGGGTGAGGCCATTCAAGCCTCTTTCTGAGCACGGAGCTCTGAAACTCATTGCAACTCTGCTCCCATAGCATGAGGAGATATGGTATAAATTGAGTTTATCTATACAAAGAACAGTTGATTAGGCATTAAAAACAATGGCGGATCGCAGATTACAGGTATTTCATACGGTTGCGCGTCTTTTAAGTTTTACGAAGGCTGCCGAGTCGTTGCACATGACTCAGCCGGCGGTGACCTTCCAGGTCCGACAGCTGGAAGAGTATTTCAATACCCGGTTATTCGACCGGACACATAATCGTATCAGTCTGACTGAAGCGGGTGATCGTGTGTTTGGATACGCGGACCGGATATTTGATCTTTATGCCGATATGGAAAACTCTGTGCGGGAGATGACTGGCGAGATTCGTGGTGCGCTGACTATCGGCGCCAGCACAACAATCGCTGAATATATGTTGCCTTCCTTGTTGGGCGATTTTGGAACCCGATACCCTGAAGTAACCATCCATCTGCGTGTATCCAACTCAGAAGGTATTGTCTCGATGGTAGAGAACAACACAATCGATCTGGGGGTTGTTGAAGCACCCGTTGGGAATAAGAATCTGGTTGTTGATATGTGCCGTGAGGATCATCTGGTAGCCATTGTGCCACCAAACCACGATTTGGCGGATCTTGAAGCGGTGGATATTAAACAACTGCTCGAGTATCCCTTTATCTGTCGTGAAGAGGGGTCAGGCACGCGTGAGGTGATCAATGAATATTTGGGAAACCACTCTTGTGATTTAACCTTGAATATCTCCATGGAACTGGGTAGTCCAGAAGCGGTAAAAGGGGCGGTTGAAGCGGGTATGGGGGTCTCTGTGGTATCACGTGCCACCATCCAGAAAGAGTTGAAGTTAGATACATTGAGAGCAATCAATCTGGTGCCAAAACTGGAACGTCCTTTCTCCTTTGTACATCAAAAGCAGAAGTTCCGTCTGCGGGCCATGGAAGAGCTGCTCGACTTTGCCAGAGGCTATTGTGAAGATCATGCCGAGGAACAACTTTAGCAGTCGCTATGGAAAGATTTCACTGACTCCTCAGTTATCCTATTGAAGGAGTGACATCTGTGCAGTTCGTTCCCAGACAACAGAAACTCGAATCGGACCAACAACAATTGTTGGATCTCTATGTACGCCTGGATCCTCAGCAGCGACAGACGTTGCTTTCTTTTGCGGCGTATTTAGCAAGTCAGGAAGCTGCTATCAGCGTGCAGGAAGAAGAGGTTCCTCATAAGCCTAAACAGATCGACAGGCCACAACAGGAGTCGGTCGTGAAGGCGATTAAGCGCCTTTCCGCGAGTTATTTTATGTTGAAAAGGGAGCAACTGCTTGATGAGACTTCGTCACTGATGATGGCTCATATGATGCAGGGAAGGGAGGCGAAACAGGTCATTGATGAGCTAGAGGTGTTGTTTGCCAGGCACTATCAAAACTATCTGGATAATCACTCGGTTGATTGAAGGCCCCCAATAGGTTGTTCTAATGCTGGTTATTACAAACTGGTTTAAGCGTTATTTTTCAGATCCCCAGATTGTTTTTCTGACCCTTTTCCTACTCCTTTTTTTTGGTGTTGTTATAACTATGGGGCATATGCTCGCCCCGGTATTGGCGAGTATTGTCGTCGCTTATCTTTTAGAAGGTATCGTCTCTCAAATGGAGCGGCATTCCTGGCCCCGGTCGCTTTCCGTCATATTAGTATTTATTCTGTTTTTACTTTTTGTTGCGCTTGTCTTGCTAGGGCTTCTGCCCCTGCTGTCGAGACAGGTGACTGAATTTTTACAACAGCTACCGATCATGATCTCAATGGGGCAGAATGCATTGATGCAACTACCTGAACGTTATCCTGATTTAATCCCTCAGGACCAGGTCGATCAGTTGATCCAACAGATCCGCAACGAGATAGCCTCTTTTGCGCAGCAAGCTGTTTCTTGGTCTTTGGCCTCAGTGGTGGGGGTGATCACGCTGGTTGTCTATCTCATCTTGATGCCTCTGCTGGTGTTCTTTTTTCTTAAGGACAAGCGTCTCATCATCGATTGGTTTGTGATGTACCTTCCCAGGCATAGAAGATTTGCCGGGACAGTATGGACGGATGTCGATAAACAGATTGCCAATTATGTACGTGGCAAATTTTGGGAGATAGTCACTGTTTGGGCTGTTAGTTTTATTGCTTTCAGGTTGCTGGGGTTGAACTATGCGCTGCTGCTTGCAGTGATGGTGGGGCTTTCGGTAATTATTCCTTACATAGGTGCTGCAGTTGTTACCATCCCCGTTCTCTTTATTGCCTGGTTTCAATGGGGCTGGACAACCGACTTCGCCTGGTTGGCAGTTGCCTATTTCATCATCCAGGCATTGGATGGGAACGTTCTGGTCCCGTTGTTGTTTTCCGAAGTGGTCAATCTTCACCCAGTGGCAATTATTGTCGCAATCCTGGTTTTTGGTGGATTCTGGGGGTTCTGGGGCGTATTTTTTGCTATTCCTTTGGCTACGCTGGTACAGGCAGTGTTATCGGCCTGGCCAAAAATCAAGGAGGAGAGTTCCGATAGTGAGGGATGATGACTGTAGATGAAAAAACCGCAGAAAACGCAACTTGACCTGTCGATATATCATATCAGCCACATAGTGAGGCCGTGTCTTGTAACAATTTAAGACTGTGTAATTCCAGGTCAAGTCACTGTTTTCTTCGAATATTCGTCTACGCAGATTTCTTTGTATTGATGCCGAACAGTGTCCACAAAGGGCAAAAAGAGACAAGGCCGGTGAGGAGAGGGACAGCACCGATTGCACCTATCCAGTTGATCGGGTCGCTTAGCAGAAATCCCCATGCAAGGATGGCCACTCCTGCAATAATTCGAATGATACGTTCAATACCACCAACATTCTGTGTCATGGTTTACTCCTTAAATATTATTCAATAATGATTTGTTCTAACAAATAATGCTTGGACGGCTCTAGGCTGATCAATATGCCGTTACCTTAGTGTTGGAGCATACCCGACATTGATATGGCTGTATGTGATAATGTCACACAGACTTAACACTAGTGCAGGAAACTGCACTAGTGTAGTGTCCTGAATAAAATATTCATTTATAATTCCCAGTGTTCCGGTTTATGGCAAAGGAAGGAAAAAATGAATTCAGCA
>JAHXHU010000423.1 GCA_025656375.1 Candidatus Thiodiazotropha sp. (ex Ustalcina ferruginea)
TAGCGGGACTTCTTCATTGTAGATTCTCCTTTTCGTAATCATAATTGGAAAATTCTACTTTTGAACCCCGTTATTTTTTGGGGGGGTTACCCTCTACTGTAAGCTGTCAAACTAGGCAGTCTGTCTTTTGAAGAGAGGGGCATCGCCCCCTTAGGAAACACTGGCAAAATAGTTGTAGAGTATGGTCAAAAAGAGAACTAAACGCGGCAGGGCAGTCCAAAAACGGACGGGAAGAAGCCGTTGGAAACGGTGGTTGCTTCTTGGGTTGGTCACCCTCATGTTATCAGCCATTCTCTATGCTATTTACCTTGACCACATTGTACAGGCAAGGTTTGAGGGTCAACGATGGGCAGTGCCTGCAAAGGTCTATGGGCGAACGCTTGACCTGTACCCGGGTGCCTCGGTGACCTCTAAACATCTAACACAGACACTGGATGGTCTTGGCTATCGGCAAGTTAAGCATCCCGATCAACCAGGGTACTACTCCAGTTACCGCGGACGATTCCTATTACGTACACGTGCCTTCCATTTTCCTGATATCGACCGGCCAAGTGACTATTTGGAGGTGGTTATGGATGGGCAGGGTGTTATTTCGCTCAAGAGAGCGGGAAACGGTGATCCAATCGGTCACTACCGTATCGAACCCCGACTCATTGGCAGCCTGACATCTACCCATGGTGAAGACCGTATTCTGCTCAAGAGGGATCAGCTTCCAGCGCTGTTAGTGAATGCCTTAATAGCCATAGAAGACCGCAACTTTTACCAGCACATCGGAATCGATCCAATAGCCATTGGACGTGCTCTGTGGGCCAATCTGGTCGCTAAACGAGTGGTACAGGGAGGCAGTACCCTGACTCAACAGTTGGTGAAGAATTTCTTTCTCAGCGCTGATCGTACCCTTTGGCGCAAGTTTAACGAAGTGCTGATGGCGCTGATTTTAGACTGGCGCTATGACAAGGATGAAATTCTCGAGGCCTATGCGAATGAGATTTATTTAGGCCAACAGGGAGGAAAGGCAATACATGGTTTTGCATTAGCTAGCCACTTCTACTTCAATCGTCCTTTGCAAGAGCTTGATCTGTCAAGATTGGCGACGCTGGTAACCCTGGTGCGAGGACCATCGGCTTATGATCCAAGACGACACCCACAACAGGCGGAAAAACGGCGAGATCTGGTATTACAGCTGATGGTCGATCAGGGAGTCATTAGCCAGCAACAGGCGACGCAAGCAAGTCACACACCGTTAAGCGTGGAGCAGGGTGATCGGCGTAGCTCCGGGAGCCCTGCTTTTATGGATCTGGTAAAGCGCCAGCTACGCAGAGACTATCGTGAAGAGGATCTGAATGCGGGGGGGTTAAGGATTTTTTCTACCCTCGATCCCTGGTTCCAGAATCGTGCTGAACAGGCAATATCCCTGCAGTTGAAAGCGTTGGAGGGTACCCATGGAATAGCGCAGGGAACCCTTCAGGGTGCACTCACCCTGGCGGATGTGGAGACGGGTGAGGTTATGGCCTTAGTGGGTGACAGGAATCCACGATTTGCCGGTTTCAATCGTGCGCTCGACGCAGTACGTCCGGTGGGTTCGTTGATCAAGCCGGCTGTCTATCTCAGCGCTTTGTCACAACCGAATCGTTACCATCTACTGAGCACTTTGGATGATCGGCCGATACGCATTAAAGGTGCAAACGGTGAGATCTGGGCACCGAGAAATTACGATAATCTGAGTCATGACCAAGTGACGTTGCAACAGGCCTTGGTGGAATCGCTAAATTTGGCAACAGTCAGCCTCGGGCTCTCTGTGGGACTTGAATCGGTTATCGATAATTTGCATAGATTGGGCATACAACGTCCGATGGAGCCCTATCCTTCACTGCTGCTCGGTGCAGTTTCTCTCTCTCCTTTGGAGATGACCCAGATGTACCAAACCCTGGCCAATGGGGGTTACAGCGCTACTCTAAAATCGATTCGTGACGTGACTGACGGACAGGGAAAACCGCTATCACGCTATCCTCTATCGATTGAGTCCAGGGTCGATACCCGAGCTGTTTTTTTGTTGAAACATGCACTGAATGAAGTAACCCGAAGCGGTACAGCCAAGGCATTGCAATGGTTGTTGCCCGGAGAGGTAGAGGTGGCTGGTAAGACAGGGACTACTGACAAACTGCGAGACAGCTGGTTTGCAGGATTCGATCGCCATCGTGTAGCTGTTGCATGGGTAGGACGTGACGACAATGCACCGACAGGCCTTACAGGCTCCTCCGGGGCGATGCGGGTTTGGGCCAGGCTAATGAATGGCATTGGAATTGCTGCATTGCAACAGGAGCCACCGATGGGGGTGGACGTATTAACCATTGATCCATTATCAGGTCTGTTGGGGGAGGGGTGTCCGCAAACGACCAACTATCCCTTCATTGCGGGGAGTGGTCCAACATCCGAGGCTTCATGCGCCCATTCTGAATCTCTTGTGGATGAGGGGATTTTATGGCTACAGCGACTCTTTAACTAAAGAATAGTGTTAACAAATTATAACCTTTTCTATTAAAGCACTGCCCCTAAAGGCCGATACACTGGAGATATTACTGAAAATAGTTATTAACAATGTTTAAAGTGTAAGAATAAAAGCGCTAAAGGGTAATGAATAACCGCAGAAAACACCCAAGGTTGGATATCGACCATCCAGTAACTCTGATATTTCAGGGACAATCAATAAGTGGTTGTCGCATTCGCAATTTCTCCGAAGGTGGCGTCTATCTGTACTGTGGTGATACTGCTTTAAATGAGCTGTTGCCAGATGGTTACTTTGGAGAATCTGAACGTCAGGAAGCAGTTCTTGAAGTGGCATCCTGTCGGGTGCATGTTGCGATTGTCTACCTGCATAATAACGGGGTGGGCATATGCATGCTCGATAGTGGTGAAGGTCAGCAGTTATTCTCATATCTTCAGTCCGAGCTACAGCAACAAGAGACTAAACAGGTCTCTTTTGATCAGGCAGCAGTAGCACCTGTTATTCAGCAGTTACAGGACCGGTTACTTGATTATCTCAATCCACAGATCGCCGGTTTTCTCAATCAGTCCAGAGAAGCCTTGTTGGCTCGTGCTCGTGAACCTTCTGATGGTCTTCAGGAGTCAGTGCTTTTTCTGGCAATGTCTGCACTGGAACAGGGTGAGCAGGAGATAACAACCGCATTTCTCAAGAACGTGGAGAGCTCTTTTGGTAATTTGAGCAATCTTGCCGGGATCTCGACCGACTCGAATATAGAAATCTCCCATGAGCTTGAGTTGGTGGAAAAGGTTGAAATCGATCATTGGGTAGTCATTAATGATATAGCCAGGCGGGCGGAATCCGGTTTAGCCCGTAGTTTGTATCTATTGGATATGTCCCTCTCCTATTTGATGCAAAGTGCGATCAAAGATGAGAGTAATCCACTCTCTCCTGTCAGTCTGCTAAATGCCATAAAACAGGCAGTGGATGAATATGATCTGGATGTGAAATGCTTTCATCTTATTCTGACGGTATTTCATCGCACTGTATTACAGGGTATTGAACCACTCTATGACGAATTGCTGGAATTGCTCAAACAGCAAGGAATTGATCTACCATCTGACGGTCGGATCAATACCTGGCAAATTCCATCGCATAAGAAAACCAACATCGCAACAGTTGGTGAGCCTTTACAGCACCTGACTACACTGCTTGATGCTAAGCAGCTACGGGAAAAGGATCAGTCAGTATCAGACCAGATACAGATTGAAACTGAGCAAGTTGTTGAGTCATTAAATCGCATGCCACTGAGGCACGGTTCTCCTTTGCTGAAGCAGTTGGAACGGGGACTGGAACGCCAGTCTGCTCAGTCTGGAAATCTGGACCCCGTCATTCGCGCTGCGATCAGTACCGGTGAGCAGTTAGTGGCGGCTCTGCTGCAGGATTCACATCTACCTGCTGAACTGAAGGGACTGCTCAATCGGATGGAGATTCCTATCATTCAGGAGCTGGTACGAGATCCAACACTGCTGGAAAATAGCAATCACCCGGTCAGGCATATGCTTGCCTCAATCGAGGCAATAACCCCCTATCTCAATATTTCCAGCAAGGCGGCGCGGTTGCGTGATTTAGCGGGAGTTTCCCAACTCCTGGAGGCGGTCGATACTGATAAGCTGACGAGTGTTGTAGATGTGACGAAAGCGCTGGAGGCACTAAAACAGAAACAGCTGGAGCAGTATCATCGCAATCGCCAGATTGCTGTTTCCCGTTGTAAAAAGGATGAGCTTCTATTACAAGCGGAGCGTTCGGTTATAGCCCATCTACGCCACCAATTGTCGGGTAAATCGGTAACCATCGCACTCGAAAAACTGTTTCAGTTTGGATGGGTTAATCTTTTGGTACAGACCAGAGCACTCCAGGGCGAGGAGAGTCCAGCCTGGAAGGCTTATTTACGTGTTGTGGAGATTTTGCCTAAGTTATTTCTCAGTAAAGCATCTCCTCATGAAATGTCAGAAAGCCGTGTCCGTGACCTGATATCGCTTATTCGAAAGGGATTTAGAGAATACCCTGTTCATCCTCAAGGTAGTCGAAGTTTTGCCATTGAACTACAGCAAGCACTGATAAACGGTGGTGAGACAGCAATACCTTACTTTGAGCAACAGATCGTTATTGATGAAGCGTATCTCTCCCAATATATCTCCAGCAAGGAGGTGGTTCCAATTGGAAACACAGAATCGGAAGATGATCAGAAATCACTGAAAAAAGTAGTCTCTCTCAATATCGATGATTGGATTGTTACTGAGTCTGGTGGCCCGACTCCTCAGATGCTCAATTTAGCCTGGAAGAGTTCTGATTCCACACGTTATCTATTGGTTGATGGGGATGGATTAAAGGCATTGGATGTCTCGTCGAGTGAATTGGTCCGATTGTTCGCTTCCTATGACTACGGTGTCATGCAGAATAACGTCCAACCGATTGTCGATCGGGCAATAGACCGTATACTGATCAAGAGCTACAACGAAATTAAGGATGAGTCTTCGATTGATGAGCTGACCGGCTTGATGAATCGACGTAGTTTTGAACGTCATATGCGTGAACTGCAGGCTGAGATGAAAAGCAGTCACTCACAACATGTGCTGATACTTCTCGATCTGGATCAATTTCAAGTAGTCAATGATCTGTGCGGTTTTGAGGGTGGAGATCAACTGCTGCAAACGGTGTCGTCAATACTGTTAAGTTATCTTACTGAAGATGGGGTGGTGGCACGTATAGGTGATGACGAGTTTGCCCTGCTTATCAGAAATGCAGATCTGGATAAGGGCTATCAGACTGCCGAGTCCCAACGTCGTGCGATTGAGGAGTATCGCTATACTTGGGAAGATCGCCTGATACCCGTTTCAGCCAGTCTCGGTGTAGTACAAATCAATTCTCAGGAACAAACCAGTACCAGCGAGTTGCTGCAATCGGCACTGTCTGCCTGCCATATGGCCAAAGAGGGGGGTAGAAACTGCACACGTCTCTATGTGGCTTCAGATACCGCCTATCAGAACCACAAACAGATTATCCAGACAATTCCCGCCATTCAGGAAGCCTTGGCAAATGATCGAATGGTTCTGTTTGCTCAACCAATAGTCCCACTAAAGAAAGAGGCGGGATTGAAACCTCACTATGAGCTTCTTCTGCGTATCGTAGATGATGCAGGTGAGCTACAGAGTCCACAGACCTTTATTCAAATTGCTGAGCAATACGATATGATGCGGGCTGTCGACCGCTGGGTTATTGAACATTTCTTCAATGCACTTATACCCTATAAAGACAAGCTGGGAGAAGACGTCAGTTTCTCTGTCAACCTGTCAACAAAATCTGTCGCTGACAGTGAATTTAAAAAGTACCTGCATGGACGGATAGCTGAATCACCTGTAGCAGCCCAGCAACTTGGCTTCGAGATCACAGAAACAGCACTTGCAAGGAACATTGAGGATACCGCGGACTTTATGAAAGAGGGTAGGGATATGGGTTGTTCCTGCTATCTGGATGATTTTGGTTCGGGTTATGCTTCCTTCTCTTACCTCAAGGACTTTCCCGTGAACTATGTAAAAATCGACGGTATTTTCGTGCGCGAGATGATACAGAAAACAGCTGATCTGGCAATGGTGATTTCAATCATGGAACTTGCCCATTTTATGGACAAGTTAGTGATTGCTGAGCATGTGAGTGACGCCTCCATAGGTCAAGCGCTGCAAGAAATGGGTGTCGACTATGCACAAGGCTATCATTTTGGACACCCCCAGCCTTTTGCTGAGGTTCTGGAAGAGATTGCTGGTAACTCGTTGCAAATTTCGAGCGCCTAGTAGAATTAACCACCAATAACTGATTTTTAGTGCCTCATAGACGTCAGGTATCCTTTGACTCCTGCTTCCCAGAATTCTCAAAACAACACACATCCTTTCTCAATTCATGCGAAAACCTTCCAAGATAGGCTACAATCCGGGCAGAATCCTCTTCCTCAAATATAAGGAGCCATGGCTTGACTCTCTATGCCGCAGACAAACTGATCGCCCAGGCCCGGGTATTGGCAGCGGAGTATCGCCGTACCATGGGTAAACCCCTGCCTGGTATCAGCAATGAAATTGCAGAATATGATGCGGTAAAGCTGCTCAATCTCGAAGCCAGGACTCAGGGAGAGGGCGGTTATGATGCTATCGACCCCGCCCGGGGTGACAAACATATTCAAATTAAGTCCCGCACTATTTTCGACGAAAGCAAATCCGGTCAAAGGATCGGCCAGCTTAAACTGGATAGAGATTGGGATAGTGTCGTGTTGGTGCTCATGGACGAGGAGTACGAACCTTATGAGATCTACGAAGCGGAACGAGACGATATCCTCGAGTATGTCGATAAAAGCAGCAGTAGCCGGGCAAAACGAGGTGCCATGTCGGTAGCGCGCTTTAAGATTATCGGTCATCTCACCTGGACACGGGAGAGCGGTCTTGAGTCAGAAGTCTGGGACAATCAGGCAGAGTAGCCCCATCATTTGATGACAGATTTAGCTGAGATCTTTGGGCTGGACGGTTGGTTGGCGACCCGTATCGAGGGTTTTTCCTATCGTGCTCAACAGCAGGAAATGGCTCAGGCTGTCGGCCGCATTATGGATCAGGGTGGTGTACTGATCTGCGAAGCGGGAACAGGTACCGGAAAGACATTCGCCTATTTAGTGCCAGCCGTGATGTCGGGGCGTAAAGTCATCATCTCTACAGGTACCAAGAATCTACAGGATCAGCTGTATCATCGCGACCTCCCAGTCGTCCGGCAAAGCCTGTCGAGCCCGGTTTCTACTGCACTGCTGAAAGGACGTGCCAATTATCTCTGCATCCATCGACTTGAGAATACCCTGCTGGAAGAGTTGCGTTTGACCAGGGAGCAGGTTGAGCAGTTACAGATGATCCGTGGATGGTCATCGGCAACCAAGAGTGGCGATATCACTGAAATGACGGAGATCCCTGAGGATGCCGGGATTTGGCCTTATGTGACCTCAACAACCGATAATTGTCTCGGCCAGGAGTGTTCTGCTTATAGCAAATGCCATCTGATGGAAGCACGCAAACGGGCCCAAGAAGCAGATCTAGTCGTTATCAATCACCATCTGCTGTGTGCTGATATGGCGCTGAAAGAGGAAGGTTTCGGGGAACTGCTTCCAAGTGCTGACTGTTTTATCCTTGATGAGGCCCATCAGTTACCGGATGTGGCGGGTAATTTCTTTGGTGACAGCGTCAGTGGCCGTCAATTGCTTGACCTGACCCGAGACACCATTGCCGAGTACCATCGTGAAGCAAAGGATCTTCCTGAAGTCACAGAACGTGCTGAACGACTGAAACAGGCAACCCGGGATATGCGACTGGCATTTGGTTTGGAGCAACGTCGTGGTGCTTGGTTGGAAGTTGCGGGTAATCCTTCGGTGATTGCTCATCTTGACGGGTTACTGGATGCACTCGATCAGTTGTTGGAAGTGCTACGTGCCATCGAAGGAAGAGGCAAGGGTCTTGATAGTTGTAAAGAGCGCTGTGATCTACTTCTGCAGCGACTGCATAGTTTGAAAGATGGTAATGAGGCCGAATCGATTCGTTGGTTCGAGACTCAGCGCCAGAGCTTTCGCCTGAATCGTACACCGCTGGAGATCTCAAATATTTTTCGTGGTGTAATGGAAGACCGTCAAGCCTCCTGGGTCTTCACCTCTGCCACTCTGGCAGTGGGTGGCAGTTTTGAACACTTTTCCAATCAACTGGGTTTGCATGAAGCAGAGACTCACTGCTGGGATAGTCCATTTGATTACCCTCGACAAGCTGTTTGGTATGTTCCCAAAGGTCTACCGGAGCCCAACAATCCAGCATTCAACAGGGCTGTCTCTGATCTCTCTCTGCCTATTTTACAAGCGAGTGGTGGACGGGCCTTTTTGCTTTATACCAGCCACAGGGCCTTGCAGGAAGCGGCTGACTATCTCAATGAGAAGTTGGACTATCCCATGTTGGTACAGGGGACTGCGCCGCGTACTGAATTGGTCGAACAGTTTCGCAAACTCGGTAATGCGGTATTACTCGGGACATCAAGTTTCTGGGAGGGTATAGATGTACGTGGTGAAGCACTCTCTTGCGTGATCATCGATAAGCTGCCATTTGCCTCACCAGGAGATCCGGTACTGCAGGCGCGGATCGATGCTTTGCGCAAGCGTGGGGGGAATCCATTCATGACATTTCAATTGCCTCAAGCAGCGATTGCTTTGAAACAAGGGGCAGGCCGACTGATTCGTGACGAGAAAGACCTTGGTGTGTTGGTGGTTTGTGATCCTAGGCTGCTCAATAAGCCCTACGGCAAGATTTTTATCCGCAGTTTGCCGCCAATGACAAAAACCCAGGACCTGAGTGTATTGAGGCGATTTTTTTCATTATCGGATGCCTGAAAAAAGCGGGACCCTCGAGTGGGGAGCACCCCGGGTCCCGCAAGGATGAAGCCACATCTGGCTTAACATCAGTTTTTGAAAGTTCAGTTACTCAACGCTGGGCTATAACACTTGTCAATAACAGGGATATGATGGTCCAGCCAGTTTTTAATGAACGCCATGGTGCTCTCTCCAATATCTGCTTCGCCAGAGTGAAACTTTTCTTGAAGATCGGTGCAGGTCTGTACGAGTAGATTGTGCTCCTGACGATGGGCATCGAGTTTGGAATACCCACGCTCTTCCATCATGCGCTCTTCTGTTTCAAAGTGGACTGCGACATAGTCGATCAGATTATCGAGACGATTACCGATGTCAGCGCGGTCGTTACTTATGACTGCATCATTCAGGGCGTTAACTCGGTCGAACAGCTGTTTGTGCTGATCGTCGCAAATTTCAACATTGGTAGCATACTTTTCATCTATCCATTGCATTAATGACATGCTTTATTTCCTCTTTACTTAAGGGTTATGTCCATATGTAGTTTTCATTCCGATTTTTCAGTAGAGGTTTAGCGGGCAGTATGTAGCGATGCTATTCATATTGAAATCGAACATTTTACTCATGCTGTTCCCACCATGACAGATCAACATTTCACCCGATAGATAGGATATGGGTTGTTTGGGAAACGACTACTCAATGTTGATGGTGTCTTTAACGTATCTCTGGATATATCGAAAGTAGAGTGTAGTCCTATCGAGTGAAACGGGAGTTGAGGGTGTGTTGTGGTTGAAACCACGATAAAGGGCTTGATCGTATTTAGTATCCATGTCCTGCCAATCCATTGTGTGGGCGATGGCCTATCGAATTTTTAAAACAATTGAGATGTCTTACTATCCCTACAGAACAGGAAGTAAATTCTTATACAGAATCTCCATTTTGTAAAGAGGCGTTGTCTTTAGAGTGTGAGCTATACACCAATATCGATATAGGAACGTGCAAGTTTCTGTAGGGCAATGATATAGGCTGCTGTTCGATAGTCTTCAATTTCAGGTTTACGACTGCGGATATCGATGATCTCCTGCATGGCCAGCCGCATGCTGTCGTCAAGGCAGGAACGTACTAAGTCCAATTCGATGGTGCCCCGCGAAAGATTGGCGCTGATCCATTCGGGTACCTGTTTTCCGGTGGTTTGTTCTAGTGCCGCCACAACATGTTGGCCGCGAGCCTCATCCAGGCGACGTTCGATACGTCCAAAGCGCATATGGCTGAGGTTGCGGATCCATTCGAAGTAGGAGACTATCACGCCGCCAGCATTGACATAGGCGTCAGGCAGAATGGTAATCCCTCGGCTACGCAGGAGGCGGTCAGCTTCAAAAGTGATGGGGCCATTGGCTGCTTCCGCGATCAGTTTTGTGCGGATTTTCGGTGCATTATTCTCGGAGATTACCCCTTCAATAGCGGCAGGGATTAGTATGTCGCATTCGTACTCCAGGAGTGAGGGTCCGTTCTCGATAAATGTGCCTCCCTCAAAGCCTTTTAGACCGCCATGAGCGCATCTGTGATAGTGGGCCTCTTCCTCATGTATGCCTTGTGGATTGTAGATTGCCCCGTCACACTCAATGATGCCAATAATTTTGGAGCCATCTTCCTCAGAGAGAAACTTGGCTGCGTGATAACCTACATTCCCCAGTCCCTGGATGATGATTCGCTTATCTTCCAAGTCACCATCCAGTCCTGTGGCATTTAACTCTTCCTTATGACGAAAAAACGCTTGTAAGGCGTACTGAACACCGCGACCTGTGGCCTCTGTGCGGCCATGGGCCACCGGTTTTCCGGTTACACAGGCAAGGGCATTGATATCTTCGGGATAGAGATGTTTATAGGTGTCGGCTATCCAGGCCATTTCACGCTGCCCAGTCCCTATATCAGGGGCGGGTACATTGGTCGCAGGGTTTAGAAATCCAGGTGCTGCAAGTTCCCGTGCAAACCGGCGTGTGATCACCTTCAGCTCATCCCGGGAGTAGTTATCCGGATTGATATAGAGTCCACCCTTCGATCCACCGAAAGGGACATCGACAATGGCGCATTTGTAGGTCATGAGGGCAGCGAGAGCCTCAACCTCGTGCTGATCTACGCTTTCTGAATAGCGCAGTTCCCCCCTTTGCAGGGAGGCGGTGGATACTGTGTACAGCACGCCAACCGGTAAAGACCTCCACCTTTCCCCTGATTTCCACAGGAAAACTGACTTGTAAAACGGAGGTACAGGACTTTATTGCATTGGCAATGCCGGGTTCGAGTTCCATGAGTGCCAGGGCACGATCCACCATGTGGTCGACGCTTTGTCTGAATGTCAGGCCGGTAGTCACTTCTGTCATGGGTTCTAGCTCATATTTCTAAGTTGAGTTTTTTATTATGAATTTTGAAATGCTGCGCTCGTGTTGCTTGCAGGTTGTTACTGATCACTTGATCTTCTTGTCGTATATAAGAACGATACGATTCAAGGCGTCAATGCAATCTGTATCACTGTTGCAATGTTCTACCACCATCGACGGCAATAATCTGTCCGGTGACGTAGTGGGCGTCACGATAGAGAAAAAGCAGGGTACGGGCGATGTCTTCAGGTGTCCCGGCTCGTTTCAGGGCAGTACGATCAAGGATAGTCTGTCGTTGCTGCTCACTCAGCCCCTGTTCGGGCCATAGTATGACGCCAGGTGCAATGCCATTCACACGGACTTTAGGCCCCAACTCCCGGGCCAAGGATTTGACCAGCATTGCGTTGCCTGCTTTGGCGACTGAATAGATGGGGTAATTCTTGAGCGGCCGTCTCGCATGGATATCCACCAGGTTGATGATGCAGCCTTCTGTCTTGCGCAACAGTGGCGCAGCAGCCTGAGAGAGGAAAAGGGGGGCCTTGAGATTGCTACCGATAAGGTCGTCCCACTGGGCATGGCTGGCGCTTTCCACGGGTGTCGGATAGAAGCTGGAGGCATTGTTTACCAGTAGGTCTAATCGTCTACACTTGGCCTCGACCTCGCTAATCAAGTGCTGGTAACTATCAGGCTGGTGAAGGTCTGCCTGTAATAACCAGACAGAGTTGGGTCGATCAGCTTCCAGCGCTTGCTTCAGTCTCTCAGCAGCTTCTTTAGAGTTGCGATAGTGCAGTAGAATATCCATGCCTTCCGCATGTAACTGACAGGCGATAGCTGCACCGATTCGGTGTGCCGCTCCAGTAATCAGGGCGCTCTTTCCCGCCAAGTCGACTCGGTTTTGCGTCATACAGGAACTCCATGGTTGAATGCAGCGTCTACTCTAACGGATTCATACAGGTTTCTAAACATATGCCAGATTGTCTCAGCGATCAGCCAGTCTCATCAGGTAGGACACTGCCTTTGCCTGACGCCACTTCACAGGCAGTGAGCGATAGGTTGTTGCGTCAAATAAGACGCACTATCGAAAAGGCGGGTGGTGCTATCCCCTTCGATCATTTTATGGAGATGGCACTCTACGCACCAGGGCTTGGTTACTATGTGGCGGGCAGTCGCAAATTTGGTGAACAGGGGGATTTCATCACTTCTCCTGAGGTCTCACCGCTGTTTGCGCAATGCCTGGCCCGCCAGGTAGAACCCGTCTTATCGGCTATGTTAGAGGGTGAGGTATTGGAGTTTGGCGCCGGTTCAGGTCTCCTGGCTGCTGATTTACTGACAGAATTGGAGGATCTTGGAGCACTACCTCAGCGCTATCTGATCTTAGAGGTCAGTCCAGAGTTACAATCTCGCCAATATCAGACACTGGAGGCGCGTGTTCCACATTTACTCTCTCTGGTGGGCTGGTTGGATGATATGCCGAGTGGGTTTTGCGGTGTGGTGATCGCAAACGAGTTATTGGATGCGATGCCGGTCAGCCGGTTTCGGATTATGGATGGCGCTGTAGAGGAGTGTTTTGTTGTTTCCGATGAACAGGGTTTGAAAGCGTGCTTCGATGACCCGGTAACTCCGGGGCTGGTAGATGCAGTAAACGACATCCAGCAGGCCAGAGGCAGCTTGCCATCGGATTATGTCTCGGAGATCAATCTGCGTCAAACCTCCTGGATATCTGCCTTGGGGGTGGCCATGCGGCGTGGTGCAGCGATCCTGATCGACTACGGATACAGCGGTACGGAGTACTACCACCCCCAACGCAACCGGGGTACCCTGATGTGCCATTATCGCCATCGGGCCCATACCGATCCATTCCGTTGGGTTGGTCTGCAGGATATTACCAGCCAGGTCGATTTTACGGCAGCCACCCAGGCTGCGATTGAGGCGGGTTTCAATTTGGGTGGCTATACAACTCAGGCTCATTTTCTAATTGCCAACGGTCTTGATAGTTTGTTGGCCGATTCCGATCCCAGTAACCTGAAAAAGCATATGTCATTGGTACAGGGTGTGAAGCGTTTGACTTTGCCTTCAGAGATGGGTGAACGGTTCAAGGTATTGGGACTACTGAAAGATCTGGACATGAACCTGCAGGGCTTCAGCCTGCGGGACTTTTGTGAGCGGCTGTAAAGTACAAAACGAATGCTCGAATTTGTTTGTTCGATTAAGTTTGGTGAGCTAGGGTGCGGCCCTGCCACACCATGCTATCCGATATTCAGTGCGGCAGGGCCGTACCCTATATCGGCTGCAACATAAACTGCAACCAGGGATTAATAAAATTCTCACCAATTAACCCCATTCAGCTTTTAGCTGCGTTCTCCTAAATACAACACAACAAATTGGAGAACGCCTTGATGTATGCACATAACCTGATTTGTAAGCTGCCAACCTTGGTGTTGTGTGGCCTGCTCGCTGCCTGTACAACTGCAGTGGATAATCCCACCACTCAAGAGAGGTTATCCGAACGTTCCCTCGAAACGCTACCTCATATCAGTAAAAAGGATAGAGATGAATTCCACTCAGGGACGGAGAAGGATGCTCGATTGATGCGGATACCCCATGCACCAGCTGCAGCAGACCATGAGATGGCTTCTGGTTCACACCCTCACTATAAAGCCATGACGGGACTAGCTGGTATTCGTGTACCTTCTGTATCTGTAGACAGGGAGAGGTATGGGGAAATTGTCGATAATGGGGTCAAGTCAGTTGGTCAAGTGCCGGTTTCCACCTTTAGTATTGATGTTGATACAGGTGCTTACGCCTTGGTAAGACGCTTCCTTAATCAGGGACAGCTACCACCAAAGGATGCGGTGCGAGCTGAAGAACTGATCAATTACTTTAATTACGACTATCCTCAACCTGATGGGTCGACTCAACCCTTCTCTGTAACCACTGAGGTAGGTCCAACACCCTGGAATGCACAGTCTCATTTGGTGCATGTAGGCATTCAGGGATATGAAGCGGTAAAGAAGCATCGTCCAGCATCCAACCTGGTTTTCTTGATCGATGTCTCCGGTTCGATGAATGGGCAGGACAAACTGCCTTTGCTGAAGTCGGCATTCAAACTGTTGGTCAAGCAGATGAATGGTAATGACCGCATCTCACTGGTGGTATATGCAGGTGCTTCCGGTGTTGTGCTGGAACCGACACCGGGTGATCAACAGGCTAAAATTGTGGCTGCCCTGGAGCGATTGACTGCAGGTGGTTCTACCCACGGATCGGCTGGTATCCACCTCGCCTATGCTATGGCAGAGCAGGGCCGTATAGACAGTGGAATCAATCGGGTTATTTTAGCCACAGATGGTGATTTTAATGTGGGTACGGTAGACCATCAGCGGCTGATGGAGCTTATCGAAGCTAAACGTAAACAGGGAATCAGCCTCACAACATTGGGATTTGGACAGGGGAACTACAACGACTATTTAATGGAGCAACTGGCCGATAAGGGTAATGGTAACTATGCCTATATCGATACCGTCAATGAAGCACGCCACTTTACAGATGATCGCCAAGGATGTAAAAATCCAGATTGAATGGAATCCGGCAATGGTTGCCGAGTACCGGTTGATAGGCTATGAAAACCGCTTGTTGGCACGAGAGGATTTTAACAATGACAAGGTTGATGCAGGTGATATTGGGGCTGGTCATACGGTAACTGCACTGTATGAGATTTCCCTGGTAGGAGAACCGGGACAACGACTTGACGGATTACGCTATGGTGTTAGTAAGAGTACAGTAGCTGTTCGGGATGAAATCGCACATTTACGGTTGCGTTATAAGCTTCCGTCTGAAGGATCCTCCCACTTGATTGAACAACCGATATTGCCACAAACCCTGCAGAATAGTCTCCAGCGTACCAGTGACAACTATCGCTTCAGCGCTGCTGTAGCTGCTTTTTCACAACTACTTCGGGGAGGGCGATACACTGAATCTTTTAGTTTTGATGGTGTGACGAATTTAGTGATGAGTGCACGCGGGAAAGACAGGTTTGGTTATCGGGGGGAGCTTCAACGATTGGTGAATCTTGCTGCAAGCCTGGATGGTTGATGCCTACAATTGATTATTACGCTGTATATAGGACACTGTACGAGTGAATGAGATCAGTGATGAGGAGTTGTACAGACGCTATTGCAGGGGTGACACACAGGCCTTCGAACTGGTCTATGAGCGATATCGTCAATCGCTCTATCTCTTCCTGCTCAGGTCATGCAATACCCGTGCAGATGCGGAAGAGCTCTATCAGGAAGTTTGGTCTCGGATTATTACAACGGCAAAACCCTTCAAGCAAGGTTCATTCAAGGCCTATATTTTTCAGATTGCCCGTAATCTTAAGATCAATCGTTTCAGGAGGGAACATCTGCGAATTGTCGCAGATGAGGTGGATATGACGACTGTTCAAGATCCAGGTAAGACACCAGATGGCTTGTTGCACGATCTCGACTGCAGTGAAATGCTGAAGCGTCATCTAGTATCACTACCTCATGAGCAGAGTGAAGTGTTTCTACTGAAGGAGGAGGCAGGTCTCACTTTGGAACAGATAGCAACCATGATTAGCGTTGGCAGCAGGGAGACAGTGAAGAGTCGCCTCCGTTATGCCTTGAGACAACTTCGTAAGCTGATGGAGGAGTGCCTGTGAGTGACCAGCGCAAACAGCCTGAAACTCCTTTGGATGATCATCCGATTCAAGCCCTCTATCAGACAACCCGACAAGAGCTACCAAGTGCTGAACTTGACCGACAAATCTTGGCACTGGCTAGCCGTGAAGCAAGTCGTCGGCGTCGGCGTTGGTTATTCCCGCTCTCCTCGGCAGCCGTTATTCTACTGGGAGTGACATTGACTTTACAGTTGGTGGCACCACCAGAACTGGCTCCTGAGTCAGAAGAACTCCTTCTGGAAGCGCAAGATTCAAATCAACGGGCTGGAACGAGTGAGATTCCGCACAAATCTATCTCCATGCCGGCACCAACTGTTGCTAAACCGAGTATGGAATTTCCTCAGGATTCTTCGGCTAAAATTCGACAAGCGCCTGCTGGATTCGCCCGCGATGCCGAACCACAAAACCGTCAAATACAACAGACCGATCGACAGGAAGTGAGACGTAAAGAGTTACTTCAGCTGGGAAGGCATAAAAAAGATGCCAGGAAAATCGACAGTGATCCTCAATTGTGGTTGGAAGTAATTGGGCAGCAAATAGAGTCAGGTAGGGTTGAGGCAGGGCAGCGGGCTCTCGCCGAGTTCAGAAAGCGTTACCCTGACTATCCGCTGCCTGAGCATCTACTGCAATACGTCGAGTAGTACAAGTACTATTTCTGAACCATGTTGGCTGTTGCTGAATCAATAGCATCTTCGATGTAGAAGATCAGATAATCGATGGTATTTATGCCTACGATACGTTCCGCGGCCTCCTTGCCATCAGCATCGAGAAACAGCAGGGTGGGTGTGACAAAAATATTATATTGATCTACAAAATCCGCAGCTGCTTCTCGATGGCCTTGAAAATTGGTGATCATCTCTCCCTGATCGATCAACAGCTCGCGTACCAATACACATTCCCTGTAACGGCTATCCAATTGCATCGGCTGAAGAATCTCCTCTTTCATCAGGTCGCAAAAGCCACAGTGGTATTGAGAAACCAATAGCAGGATGGGTATTTGAGTCTGTTTAGCTTCTGCTGCCAGTTTCTGAATATTCTCAACAGGAATCAGCTTTTCAGGATCAGCCGACACGCTGAGGATGAAAAGAATATTAAGTATCAGCGCCCTGGAAAGTAGTTTTAGGACATTTATACCTATAGCATGACATGCCATTCAGCTGGACTCGCAGGAGTGGAGCCACGGCTCTTATTCAATTGCCTGGAAAGAAGCGACCAGTGAGGTGCGCAACAATTCCAGATATTCATCCTGAGAATTATAACCCACAATGGGGTCAATTAGTGGCTTTCCGTCTGCATCCAGAATCAACAGGGTCGGAACGGCATAGACTTGGTAGCGATTTTTAAACATCCGACTGCGGATGGAGTCACCGTTAAAATCGATAATTTTACCGCCCGAATAGATATCAAATTCACGTATTAGCGGGAGTTTGCTATCGGTTTGGTGTGATAGCGGTTCAATGACCTCCTGTTTCAAACGTTCGCAATAACCACACTCTTCAGCACCGAAGAGCACCAGGATGGGTGAATGGGTCTGACGAGCAACAGAGGAGGTATCGGCCCAATCGGTTGTGGTTAAGGAGGAGTCAGCTTGGCAGAAGCCGACAAAGAGGGCGAGTGCTAATGATAGGTACTGCTTAATCATCGATAGATACTACAAGGCAGATGATGGATAGTAGTATATCAAAATCTACTAATATTGCAATAAATAAGGCGCTGATTTGATAGGTAAATCGTTAAAATCGGTGAAAATTTGTGGATTGTTTCACACCTGGGCAAGGGTAAATAGAATGACTCGCTGTCTTATTGACTACGATAGTGATCAAAGCGACCACGGTAACCCCTGTTCATCAGATATAAAGGGACATGACTTTCAATAGCTTGGGATTGAATTCCGAGTTCTGAAAGCCCGTTTTGTTGACAAACGGAGTCGCTCTGCATAGAGAGGTAGTTATCTAGGGTAAAGGGCCTTCCCGGCACATGGCCAAGCAGATGGGCCTGGAGACGAGACAATCCATCATTGAGAGGAATTACCCAACGTTTGATACCAAGTATATCCGCTGTGTATTTGACTAACGCTGAAAGTGAATAGCTTTGCGGGCCACACAATTCATAGTGTTTACCTACTGTTTCAGGATTTTCTATAGCAACAACAAAGGCTTCAGTGACATCATCAACAAATACAGGCGCAAAACGACTTTGAGGTGAGGCAAGCGGGAATATAAACGGGGAGTGTCTCAGTAGGGATGCAAAACGGTTAAAGAAGCTGTCGCCAGGGCCGAAAATGACCGATGGACGAAAACTGGTGACATCTAATGCTGTACTGCCATAGGTATGAGCACGGTTCTCACCTTCACCTTTGCTACGCAGGTATTTACTGAGTCCCTTACCTGCATCTGCGTTCAGAGCGCTCATGTGCAGTAGGCGTGAGGGCCCCGTCTGGATTGCAGCATCCACAATGGTATCGACCAACTCGATATGAATATCTCGGAACTTTTGCGTTTTCGATTCATTCAATATGCCGATTAGGTTAATGATTGTATGGCAGTCGGTAAATTGCTGGATGAGTGTTTTTGTGTCGAGACGATGTGTCTGAACCAATTCGGTGTTGGGACACACCTTCAGAAGCGCATGGCGCTGTGGATGCCGAATGAGAAGTCGACAGGCAAAACCGCGTGAGCTTAATTTGGCAACCAGATGATAACCAACAAATCCGCTGCCACCGAGTATGCATACTTTTTTCATATCCTATCCAGTGTTACTAAGTGACGGAATTGACTTTATTATCAGTCTGATCGCATCAGAATGTAAAATTCCAGGTCGGACTTACAATTTCCCAGCAGATGCGATCAACGCCAATCAAAAAAAGAAGCTTTGTTCTGTACCTACTAGCCATTAGCTCGAAACTGTTGATCAGGTGATTTGTTACTTGGAGTCAGTAAATAGGGTGGAATTGGGATTGGCAGCTGCTTGAAGAGTAGAAAAGTGCCTGACTCGCTACGCATAATCATCCTGCCACTATCCAGCGCATAGTCATATTCGAGGATAGTCTCTGTCTCAGGGTCGAACATGATGAGTTTGTTACCCTGTATGCGGTAGCGTCCATCACGATAGACTTCTGCACTGGCATAGATCCGGAAATGACCATACATGACAAGAACGATTTCACCTGCTTGACCTATCCAGATGCCATCCACGATAGATTTCGGTACGGCAGGGTGCATCGGTGCAGATGAAAATGGGTTGCTGCCTTGCATCGGGAACCCACCTGCGCCGGGTGGCAAGTAAGGGTACTGACCTGGCAACCCCATATCCGGTATGGGAGACATTGGATAGGGTGAGCCCGGTACTCCCCAGGGTGCTCTGTTAAAGCCATTCCAGCTATTGGAGGGTGATGCATTGCTTCCGAACCCCCAATTGCTATCACCTTTGAATTGATGGGCCAGATCACCCATGGTGTCCATCATGGCAATCATCGCCTTGCTCATGATACGGGAAGGTGATGTCGCAGCGATGCTGCTTGAAAGTGTAAAAAAAAGCAGTGGTATCAGCCATATCATTGGATACCTGGGAATGAGTCTCAGTTGATGCATGATTGGGTGCTTCCATAATCCGCTGGCTAGTGTACCTCTCCATGGATTCTTTACCATCTAGCGGACCTGGAAGAGGCTGGCCGCGCCCCGTGGGAAGTGCCCTTGGGATGCCCTTGACCTGGCACACTGGGGAGGTACTGAACGGTACAGAATCTATGACAACGTACACTATACACGGCAGAACCATTCGAATGGTAATGATAGCCGAATAAGGGGGTGACGATCGACGCTTGCCAGAATGGCTCAATGATGGTTAGCTTTACAGGTACCAGAAATCAGATGGATTTGAATTGAATGATAAAAAATTACAATTGGTGGAAGGAGGTCGGTGATAACGTAATAACCTCCATGTTGGCAATGCTTGACTTGATATATGGATGAGTCGGGATTGAAGAGGTTTTTACCTTTCAATGACTTGTATATCGAGAAGTAATAGAATCTAATCAACAAAACCCTAGATTGAAAAATTAACAGATAATTAGAAATGTAATTTTTTGGGAGGATCCTGATGAGTTCTCAAGAGGGGCGTGTTAAGGAGCGCAGAACAGTCACTCAAGATTTGATTGACAAACTGCTAGCAGAAAGACAGGAGATGCTGGTGCTGTTCTGTGAAGTGGCTGGGCTTGAACCCTACCATCGGTCTAGCTCGTTAGATCAACAGCTGCAATCTTTCTGTCAGGTGTTGATTGACTATACAGCCTTTGGTCATTTTGAGGTCTTCGGTCGTATCAGTAACGGCAATGAGCGTCGAAGTGGTGTGATCAAGGTTGCTGAGATTATCTATCCCGAGTTTGTAAAAGCAAGCGAGGCGGCTGTACATTTCAATGACAGATATGATCTCTCAGATCACCAACTAGAGCTGGATAATCTAGCAGATGACCTCTCTCAACTGGGTGAAGAGCTGGCAGTGCGCATTGAACTGGAAGATCAGCTGCTTTCTGCGATGCTCAACAGATAGCATACCTCGTCATGTGATTCTTCATCTTAACCCGAAATAGCTTTGAATTTACATTCGCTACCAACCCTGGAGAGCGAAGCGAAGGTTGGTAGACCCCGGCAGGCGTAGGGCCCGGGCAGGTATCCGCTGTCGCGTAGCGGC